>CAWKZI010000339.1:0-3673 GCA_963854365.1 Gammaproteobacteria bacterium | reverse complement strand
TACGCTGATGTATTCGAAAAGCATGCAATAGTATTTGAGCAGCTGGGAGTTGATCAAAATAATGGTATCGGTGATGTGTACAGTAAAATTCAGTCTTTGCCTGATGCTGAGCAGGCAATAATCGAAGATGATATCCTAGCTTGCTATGCAAATAAGCCTGAAATTGCGATGGTGGATTCTGACCGGGGCATAACTAATTTACACATACCCAGTGACGTAATTATTGATGCTTCCATGCCTGCAGCCTTGCGCACTTCTGGTCAAATGTGGGGTCCGGATGGTGAGCTTCATGATATGAAGGCGATAATTCCTGATCGCTGTTATGCCAGTGTTTACCAAGAAGTTATTGATTTTTGTAAAGCCAATGGAGCGTTTAACCCATCAACGATGGGTAGTGTTCCAAATGTTGGTTTAATGGCTCAAAAGGCTGAAGAATATGGCTCTCATGACAAGACCTTCGAGATGGAAGCGGCAGGTTCTATTACAGTTGAAGATGAAGAGGGAAACGTATTACTCAGTCATGAAGTAGAAAGTGGTGATATCTGGCGTATGTGTCAGGTAAAAGATGCGCCGATTCAGGATTGGGTAAAACTGGCAGTGAGCCGGGCACGGCTGTCCGGGATTCCAGCAGTATTCTGGCTAGACGAGGATAGAGCGCATGATGCTGAACTTATTAAAAAGATTAATCAATATTTACCGAACCACGATACGAGTGATTTAGAACTGCATATTAAAGCTCCCGGAACCGCGACCCGATTTTCTCTGGATCGAATTCTTGAGGGCAAAGATACGATATCGGTGACTGGTAATGTCTTAAGAGACTATCTAACTGACCTATTCCCAATTCTTGAATTAGGCACAAGTGCGAAGATGCTATCCATTGTGCCTCTTATGAATGGCGGAGGATTGTTTGAAACTGGCGCTGGTGGTTCTGCACCAAAGCACGTTCAACAATTTGAAAAAGAAAACCATTTACGCTGGGACTCTCTTGGCGAGTTTCTTGCTCTAGCAGCATCTTTAGAGCATTTGGCTAATGTGTCGGGAAATCAGCGTGCGAAGATTTTGGCCGATGCTTTGGACAAAGCTACCGGAGAATTTCTTGATGGAAATAAGTCCCCGTCAAGAAAAGTGAATGAATTAGACAGTCGGGGCAGTCATTTTTATTTGGCAACTTATTGGGCCAAAGCGTTAGCCGCTCAAGAGTCTGATCCGGAACTTGCTTCAAAGTTTTCTGAACTTGCCACAGACCTGACTAACAACGAGTTGAAGATTGTTGAAGAATTGAATTTTGTGCAAGGCGGGACGATGGATGTAGGTGGCTATTATAAACCAGATCCAGAAAAAGCTGCGATTGCTATGCGCCCTAGCTCAACATTTAATGAGCTCTTGGCGAAAATCTAAATTGCTGACTCTATAGTCGAACGGGTCAAGCACAAAAACCCCGCTATCAAAAATAGTGGGGTTTTGTGCCAACAACTAACTATTTAATTGGGCGTATGTAGCGCTTAATACCACCCACTGGACCCACTTCGGCTCCAAAGATATTTCCATTAGCATCAGCAACGACACCTTCAGCAGTACAGGTACCACGGCAATCAGGTTGAGGGTCAGGAATTAGAAACTCTACTTCTCCTGTTTGCGCTGACCCTACACGAATACCGCGCAACCAATCGCCATGAGCAGGGTTAACCGAGCCCGATTCGGAATCAGCTGAATAGAGAACATCGTTCTTATCGATATAAATGCCACTAGGACGGCCAAATTGATACCAAACGTCAATAAAATTGCCTTCTTGATCGAAAATCTGCACACGATTATTGCTTCTATCGCCAACAAATAAACGGCCCTTTGAATCCATTGCCAGAGCATGAGGCTGAGTGAACTGGCCATCGCCGCTACCCATTTCACCAAACGACTTAATGAACTCGCCATCTGCAGTGAATTTCAGGATTCTGGCCGGAGTTCCCGGATTGTTGGAGTGACCTTCGGCGACAAAGATATCGCCATTAGGAGCTACATGCATATCATTAGGGGTGAAGAAATAATCAGCATCTCTACCACCACCTTTGTTACCTAAAGCCATTAAATGAATGCCGGTTGGACTGAATTTGTGAACCTGATGGCCATATACATCGTCAGAAGGGTTATCACCGCCCTGATTGTCCCGGCCGTCGGCGATCCAGACGTTTCCTTCAAAATCTACATGAATACCATGGGGCCAGGTGATATAACCCGCGCCGAAGCTGCGAACCATATTACCATTCTTATCAAATAGCATAATTAGATTTGTTTCGGGGTTTTGAACGCAGGCATTGATATTCGCGCCACAACGCTCTGCCACCCAGATGCTCTCTCCATCAAGGTCTACATCAACAGTACTGGATGAGCCCCAAGCTCTGCCTGCAGGCATTTTTAAGAAACCAGACTGGGTACTATAGGGATTCGCCAGATCATTGGTAGGAGGCATATCGGGTTGTGAGGAAGCTAGTGCTGGCACCATCAACAAAATGATGAGTAATGATTTTATGTTGTTCTTATACATCTTGGTAACGCTCGCTGGTTACAAAAAGGGGGTACAAGAATAAACTAGGGTAGGGAGCAATTCAATTGTGTTAAGTACTAAGGAGATTCGGGCAAAAGCATACGGGGATAAGGTTGGTTCTAGATTGATAGAACTCTAAACCCTTCTATTTCAGAAAAATGTAATCAATCGAGCTGAGATACGACAATACCAAAGGGGTCGATCTCAATTGAAACTGCACTCATATCTGTTATATCCACTGGACTGGCTTGAGCATCATCATGGTAAGCGAACACAAAAACCTTCCTGGCTTCTGCTTTTCTTGCCGGTAAGGTCGCTGATACTGAGTCAAACCCTTGGGGAATAAAGACATTAACAACATCAACTTTATCTCCTGTAGAGATTGTAAATCCGCGCTTTCCCGAGTACCAACTTGATTTGCTTATGGGGAAATCTTTTACAATTTCATCGTCGTAAACGAAAATGATATCAACTTCAGTGATGATAATTGCGTTGGGGTCCAGGCGAGAAGAGATTTGGACTTCATTGACCTCTGCCATACTTGCACTAGAGTAGATGAGGAGGAAAATAAACAAGAAAAATTTAAGCATCAAAGAACTGTGTCTAAAAGTTATAGGGTTTAGAAATTTCACAAAAAAGCCAGAATGGGATTAATCCGCATTCTGGCTTTTTCGAATTTATGTAAAGAAGTTAGCGGTAAATGTCCTATTTACTTACTTTTTAATTTTCTTCGTTTTCTTCAGTCTGAACTGTTCCTGTATCAGACAAAGGTGAGCCGTCTCCGTTCATTCCCATAGATTCGTAGCGTCTCCAACCAGCAAGAATGCCGATAAGCCCGTGGTTACCTTCATGGCAGGCATATTCGTAAACCGGATCGGCTGCAATTCTCATTGGTAGTTTTGCTGACCAAGTCTCGTCCCAAGAGAGCGGATCTTCAACAGTGAAATCATACTCAAGAGTCTCAGCGTCGATTCTTGTAAATCGTTCCGTCACCTGAGCTTCTTTTGACATGCCTCGGAGATTGTAATCGTGGTAATAGTTTTGCGTATGGACCACTAAGGTATCGTCTTCCCAATAAGCGATTGAATCACCTTCCCACTTCAGTTGCTTAGTGTGGTGTTCGCTGTCGAG
>CAWKZI010000338.1:0-3683 GCA_963854365.1 Gammaproteobacteria bacterium | reverse complement strand
TGGAATAGCGGTATGTTTATGTTTACTGCATCGAGCTATTTACAGGAACTAAAGCTCTACGGTAACGATATCTTCGAAAGTTGCCGCGCCACCTATGCGAACTTTGAGAAAGGTGATGAGTTTCAATCTATACCAGAAGCTGATTTTTCAGATTGTCGTAGCGATTCCATCGATTATGCGGTGATGGAAAAAACCAAGAGAGCTGCTGTTATTGGTCTCGAAGCAGGATGGAGTGATTTGGGTGCTTGGGATGCAATTTGGGATCTACAAGAAAAAGACAGACACCGTAATGTAGTAAGTGGCGATGTGCTAACGACCGAGACCAAGGGCAGTTACATTCAATCGGAATATCGTTTAGTTGCGGCGGTTGGTATCGAAGACACAGTGATTATTGAGACTGCCGACGCAATCCTCGTTGCACACAAGCGCCACGTTCAATCTGTAAAGCAAATTGTAGAACAGTTAGAGAGCCAAAATCGAGAAGAGCGCATTAGCCACCAAGTCGTTAAGAAGCCTTGGGGCTCATATGAATCGGTTAAAAGCGGCCAAGGATGGCAAGTAAAGCATATAATCGTTAATCCTGGCGTGGCACTTTCCTTGCATATGCATAAGCAATGCTCAAAGCACTGGATAGTGATTAAAGGCGAAGGTGTAATCACCTATGGGGATAAAGAATTAAAGTTGCAAGCAAGTGAATCGACTTTTATTCCATTGGGTAGTAAACACAGACTAAGTAATTCTAGTAAACAGCCTGTGGAGATAATAGAAGTTCAAATCGGTGATTGCTTAGGCGAAGGTGACTTAATGAAATTCGAAGACAAATACTGCCGAGTAGCGATTGTCTAATTGCAAAGCTAAGAAATTAATATCTCAATTAGCCTGCAACGAAATAAATTTAGGAAATGACTAAAACAACTATTCCCAGCGACTGGCTATGATACAAGGTTTTATCTACCATTAAAATTATGCTCAAAGAAAAGTTACCTATAGCCAATAAACCATTTAATCATGGTGGTGTTGAAGGTGCGCTGGATGTCGGTATTCCTCATATGGCTATTATTGCAAGCAGTGAGAAGTGCACTATTGAGAATTACTTTGACGTTATTGATGATTTGGAGCTCCAAATAGCTGGCACTGATAAAAATATTCTCTTTAAATTAATGGCTTACAAATTTGAAAGGCGAAGTTTTGATTGTGGAAATTTGCAGGGATATATCAACGCTACTAATATCACGTTATCCCAATTAAACTCCTGGTTAACCAAAAGTAGTAATTGCCAATGACTAAAGAATTAACCTGTTTCAAAGCCTATGACATTCGAGGTTGTGTTCCCAGTCAATTAAACGAAGATATCGCTTACCGTATCGGGCGTGCATACTGTGCTTATTTGAAACCAAGAACAATAGTGGTTGGATTTGATATTCGACTCACCAGCTTGCTACTTTCGAATGCTTTAATTGATGGGCTGACTGATGGGGGGGCAGATGTAATTAATATAGGTCAATGTGGTACTGAGGAAGTTTATTTCGCCACCTCTTATTTAGAGACTGACGGGGGAATCGTAGTTACAGCCAGCCATAATCCGAAAGATTACAATGGTATGAAATTGGTTCGAGAAAACTCAAAACCCATAAGTGAAGATACCGGGCTTAATGAAATCAAAAGACTCGCCGAAGTGCAAGAATTTTCAAGTGTCGAATCTAAAGGGCATCATTCCGCGCAGAGTCCTAAGGCAGCCTACATTGATCATCTACTTACATATGTTAATAGTGCAAAAATAAATGGCGAAGCAAATAAAGCACTTAAGATAGTTTGTAACGCAGGTAATGGCGGAGCTGGTTCGATTGTAGACTTGCTAGAAGCGAAGTTGCCTTTCGAATTTATCAAGATTCTCCATGAGGCCGATGGAAATTTTCCCCACGGTGTGCCTAATCCTCTCTTGCCAGAGAATCGTCAGCCTACTATTGATGCTATAAGAGACAACCAAGCTGATTTGGCGATAGCTTGGGATGGTGATTTTGATCGTTGTTTTTTCTTTGATGCTGATGGGCGGTTTATCGAAGGCTATTACATCGTTGGATTGTTAGCCAAAGCGTTTCTTGCTAAAAATCCGGGTGCTAAAATTGTCCATGACCCACGGCTGACCTGGAACACGATTGAACTGATAAAGCAATGCGGCGGTGAAAGTATCCTCTGTAAGACAGGGCATGCATTTATTAAAGAACGGATGCGCTTAGAGGATGCAGTCTATGGTGGGGAGATGAGTGCTCATCATTATTTCAAGGATTTTTTCTATTGTGATAGCGGTATGGTACCTTGGCTATTAGTGGTCGAATTAATGCTTGTGCAGGATAAGACATTGGCTGAATTGGTTGATGAGCGCATGATTGCATTTCCAGTTTCGGGGGAAATTAACAGCACGGTTGCAGACCCTGATAAGCTCATAAATTCAATCAGGCTGCAATACGAAGCAGAAGCTGTCTCCATTGATAATACTGACGGACTCTCTATGGAGTGCAGCGATTGGAGGTTCAATATTCGGCGGTCTAATACAGAGCCTGTTGTCAGGCTCAACGTGGAATCCAAAGGGGATGTTGCTCTAATGGAATTGAAAACCGCAGAGCTGTTAAGCCTTATTAAAGCCTAACTTCCGTTGTCTTTCTTCTCAGTCTAAAACTACAAGCTTGGTTCAATATTTCAGCTATCGTGAAGCACTAAGTCTATCCGCCTTGCAAGTTGCTGCTGAGGGTTGTTCAACATACCGGCGTGAGAATATACTTCAATCTTTGTTTTGAGAGCTGATTGTCTGAGGTGGCAGATAGAATGCCATGCAGCGCGATAGAGACCTGTGAAAGCATAATCATATATCTAAGAGAGTTGATAAGAATGAATGAGTACGGAAGAATCAATTATATAGAATTTCCGGATGGGTGGAGATTTAATTCTGCCGGTTCGAGTAGCAACGAATTTTGAGTCTGACCTGGTTAATAGATATCGTAGGTACCTTTTATGACTATTGAGCAAGGCGATGAGCCGTATATCAATCCAAAGCATGAAGGAGTGGAACTCGTAGTTCTAGCTCAAAGAAGATGGCCAAAGTTCGTCGTACTTTTGGTGTTGTTGTATTTTGGTTTAGTGGTAATTTTTGAATCCTTGCTAGGCTATTTTCAACCTACGTATGCAAGTACTCTGATCATAGCGACAACATCAGACGATGGAGAGGAAAGGCAGAGAGTACTGCAGGCATTAAATATTGATGGTGAGTTATACGTTGCGGTGAACCACTGGCCTCGAAATTGGTATAGAAGAGTGCTTAATAATCCAAGCGTCTCAGTAGTAACTGAAGAAGGGTCCGGTGAGTATGTTGCTCATTTGTTGAAGGGAGAGGAGCACAACCAGATTGCAGCCAAGAATGATCCAGGGTTAGTTTTTAGATTCCTCACGGGATTTCCTCCTCGCTATTTTTTATGGTTAGAAAAAACTTAGAGTATGAAACACAAGCTCCATATTACAAGATTAGTCATGGGTATATATTTAGATAGGTGCTAATTAATGGCTTAGTGAATCATCTTCAAGAGATCTGGTTTTCTCTCCTGAAAACCCTCAATTCGACGAAGTAGCTAGTCTCTCTATAAGCTAAAGAACTGGCTGATAGAATTAAGCTAAATTGAGGCAGGCCAAGA
>CAWKZI010000337.1:0-3683 GCA_963854365.1 Gammaproteobacteria bacterium | reverse complement strand
TGTAATAAACTAGAATATCGTCAAATTATAAAGACATAGCTATGCAAAAAAGCAAACTTACAGCAAACAAACGTTGGTTCTTGGGCCCAATTGATATCACTTTGGTGGTTCTATTTAGCGGCTTGATTACAAGCCAGACGAATGCGGACTATGAAGATGGCGTGAATGCGGCTTTCAAAGGTGATTTTGATATCGCTTTTCATGAATTTTCTGTGGCAGCGGAAGAAGGGCTCGATTTAGCACAGTTCAATCTGGCTATATTGTATTTTACTGGTCAGGGAGTGAAACAGGATCTGGAAAAGGCTTTTAGCTGGACCTTGGCAGCTGCCGAGCAAGGGCACATGAACGCCCAATTTAACTTGGCCAGCCTCTATTTTGAGGGTCAGGGAGTTAGAAAAAACCTCAAAACGGCAGTGGAATGGTATGAAGTCGCGGGTCAAGGTGGTCACGCTAACGCCGCCTATGCCCTCGCAAAGATGTACCAGAAAGGTGATACCGTTCGGCGCAATATGGTGGAAGCTCATGCCTGGGCTACTATGGCAGTCAATAGCGACCATGCCGATGGTGCCGCGCTAAAAGTTGATATCGAAAGGAATCTCAGTCCTAATGAGTTGAGCGACGCTAGAAGGCTCTATGCTGAATGGAAAATTGCACTTTGAGACGTCTCCATTAAGCAGAAGATGACACCGCTCTATAACCTCCCTTTACCACCCTTGCGTTTCATAGCAAACCACTTGGATACTGCCAGAACGCCGACGATAATGACGATGTCGAATAAGACAAGTTTATTCGTAGTTTTTCCCAGCAACTAACGGACTAGTTAGCTACTGCTTTTTGCTCGTCTATTAATTTAGCTTCGGCAGCAATAAGCAGCTGATTTAGCCAAGCCGTCCACCGTTCTGGATCTACAAATGCATGAGGATCACCATCCTGTCGATCTTGCAAAATTTGATATCTTTCGAAAACTTCACCCGACCCTTCATGATTGGGAACGTTGACTTCTATTCCCTGAAAGCCCATTAAGCGTTTAACGCTATTGATGTACATTTCAGTTCTCTCGACGCCAGAAAAATTTAAGCCTACTCCACCAAACATAAATGCATCATGGGGATAGCCATTGTCATAAACAGTAAATTGAGTAGAAAGAACACCCGCCGTATGGCCTGGGGTCTGCACGAAACGTAGTCGAGTTCGACCAAGGTTCAGTGTACTGCCATCAGCAACACTCAAATGCCGAATAGGCTTTGGATAATCTTGGTAAATAGCCGGCTCATTGGTCATGTTCCAATCCTCTTCAGTCATCATTACCACCGAACCGAATTCGTCCTGAATGCGTCTCGCTCCACCGATGTGGTCATAGTGAGCGTGAGTAACTACGAGGTAACGTATATCATCGGGATCGAATCCAAGCTCTCGAATGCTGCCGATAACAAGATCCGTCAGCTCGCCATAAAGAGAATCAAATAAGATTAGCCCCTGATCTGTTTCCAGCAACCAGGCAGAAACCCACTTTGCACCGACGTAGTAAAGGTTGTCGAAGACCTTAAATGGCGTGACACGCTGCACTGTCGGATCATCGTTTGGATCTAATTCCTGAGCGGTTGATAGAGCGCCCATAAGCAACAAACTGCTTGTGAAAATTATTGCTTTTAGGCTTTTCTTTAACATTGCTTATCCTATTCCTGTTCAATTACGATTTTCAGTTTCTATGTCGCCTAAATCGCTGCACATATATACACGTATTAAGGTGCCGAACTATAACGATCGTTGAAGTAACGATCTAGTTCATCAAGTTCGGTCTTGCGTAACATTGAATCTTGCTTAACTTCTACTCCCAGTACCTGGTGAACTTGGGTCTCAATATCATAGGAAGGCCATTGTGGTAAGTCATTACCATTAGGTGTTCCAGTTTTAGCAAACTGCACCCAATAATCATTCATCAGCTGGGCGATTTCTTGATCAGTATTACTGGCATCGTCTGGCAAGTTATTAAACACATAACGTAACTCCATGGCATGAGGAGAACGCTGCGATGGATCGCGAATATTACGAGTAAAGACATACATGTAGCTATCTTCCGATGAGCGAGCTACTGAATGAATAATTTCGCGAGTTGGACGAGCAAACCAGGAATCAGTGTTGTAATCGACTTCTACTGTAAAGACATCTTCGGTGCTATCTGCAACATAAAAATCGAGAAGATCGCCGGCAAAATCACCGAACTCTTCAATTCTTGCCGATCTTTGTTCTTCTATTGTATTGAAAGTACGGCCTTCTCTTACAAAGAACAAACCTTCACCATCATTGATGCCAGCCATTAGAGGGACAATATTGTGACTACCCTCGGCGAATATCTCAGCAGGAGATTTAGGGTAGGTATAACCATCGACAATTAACGAAACGCCCATCTCCATATTGAGAATATCTTCCGCGCTTAGGGCACGCATATTGTCTAGAGTAGCGGCACCCGTAATACCCTTCTCTTGAAGTTTGGCTGCGATGGCTGTCTCACCTCGCGTCTCAGCGCTTTCGTTGATGCCGTTGGGAGTATCGAGATTAGTCACATTATAAGCGGTGATCCATGTGCTCTCGGAAATCGCTTTATGAAATAAGCCTTCCGCTAGCGGCGAGGCCAATAATCCATAAACACTGCCACCACCGGCTGACTCGCCAAATATAGTGACATTATCCGCATCACCACCAAAGGCCGCGATGTTTTCTTGAATCCATTCCAGAGCCGCAATATTATCGAGAATTCCGTAATTGCCGGATATCCCTCGATCAGACTCTGCGGACAACTCAGGATGTGCCATCCAGCCAAAAGCACTCATGCGGTAGTTAACTGAAACTAGAACCACACCGTTTTCTGCAAAAGCTTCACCATCATAAATAGGTACGCTGTTGGAGCCGCTGGTCCAACCTCCACCATGAATCCAAACCATCACTGGAAGTTTTCTTTCCGCAGCATCAGCGGGTGTCCATACATTCAGATACAAGCAGTCTTCGCTCTGATAGCCAGCTCGACGTTGAATACAGGCTGGCGGATGATTGTCTGCAATTTTCACACCCTGCCAGGGGGTAGGAGGCTCTGGCGCCTTCCATCTGAGATCACCTACTGGCGGCGCTGCAAAGGGAATTCCAAGAAAAGCTTGTATGCCGCTATCAAGTTCAAGGCCACTCACCTGGCCATGACTAAGTGAAATAGGCTCCTCGACTGCATTAAGAAATCCGCTAAAGAATAAAACTGAACTAGCCAGTATTATTTTTAGCATAGTGCTACTACCGAACGAAAAGAAGTATAAAAAATTAGATGACAGGTTTAACGAGAGCTTCTGCATGAGTACGTCCTAATCAAAATTATCGTAATTAGTTTTTAAATACTATTATTTAACAGCGGTAGTTTAATTTTTTTTCTAAAAATCTATACAGCTCTATTTTGCAGACTTTGCCAATCCACGAACACTAGTATGACCGTGGCAAGCCCAAATCATGCTCGGCAACAAAGTTTAAAATCATTTCTTGAGATATTGGAGCCAACTTCATTAAGCGTGCCTCCCGCCAATATCGTTCAACATGGTACTCCCGAGCATAACCATAGCCACCATGGGTTTGAATCGCACTATCGGCAGCGAAAAACCCTGCCTCTGCAGCTAACCACTTGGCCATATTCGCCTCGGTACCAC
>CAWKZI010000336.1:0-3687 GCA_963854365.1 Gammaproteobacteria bacterium | reverse complement strand
GTTTATATCACTTCTGATAAATGTTACGAAAATCGGGAGTGGTTGTGGGGTTACCGGGAGAACGACCGGCTTGGAGGCCATGACCCGTATAGTGCGTCAAAGGCTTCGGCAGAGATGGTTTTTTCGGCATATGTGCGGTCTTTCTTTTTTGAGCGGCCGGAACTTGGCGCGGCAAGCACTCGTGCGGGTAATGTGATTGGTGGTGGAGATTGGGCAGTGGATCGTATTATTCCTGATTGTGTTCGAGCTATTGAGTTGGGTAAGCCAATTAGTCTTCGAAATCCATCTGCTACTCGTCCTTGGCAACACGTGCTTGAACCTATTTCTGGCTATCTTTTACTAGCCGTATCTTTGAGAGAAGAGCCTTCAGCCTATGCAGGTTCATGGAACTTTGGTCCTCCTTCAAGAGAAGTGCGAACGGTATTAGAGGTGGCGGAACATTTGGTAGCCCGATTTGGAAGTGGTAGTATCGATAGGAAAGCAAGTGTAGAAAAAAAACATGAAGCGCGGTTGCTGCAACTTAATTGCGATAAGGCTCATCAGACGCTTGGCTGGCAACCTCGTTGGGATTTTGAGCGTACTTTGGATATGACGGCAGACTGGTATAAACAATTACATACTGGTGCGGAAGCCAAAAGTATTACTTTAAAGCAGTTGTGTGATTACTTCCCGGAGATAGGCGAATGATAGATGGTGTGATCATTAATTCTTTGAAACAGATACCGGATGAGCGCGGAAAGGTGATGCATATGTTGAGTGACGACTCGGAGGGGTTTGTTGGGTTTGGAGAAATATATTTTTCCTGTATCTATCCCGGGGCGATAAAAGGTTGGCATATACATAAAAAAATGACACTGAATTATACTGTCCCTCAAGGCGCTATTAAGTTCGTTTTATATGATGACCGGTCGCGGAGTCCGACCAAGGGGGAAGTGCAGGAAGTTTTTTTAGGACCTGATAATTATTGTCGGGTAACGGTTCCACCAATGATTTGGAATGGTTTTAAAGGCATTGGGACTGGGACTGCGATTGTGGCAAATTGCGCATCGATAACTCATGATCCGGATGAAATTGATAGGAGGGATCCCTTTGATCCTCACATTCCTTACGATTGGGGTATTCATCATCGATGATGCGAAAAGTTCTAATTACCGGTGGATTTGGTTATTTGGGAGGGCGACTGGCTCAGTTTCTGGCCTCTCAAGATAACTATGAAATTCTTCTGGGATCAAGAGGGCAAACCCAACCACCATTTTGGTTGCAACAAGCGAAAGTTGTTGAGACCCAGTGGAGCTCACTACAGAGTCTTCAGGAGGTCTGTTCCGGTGTGGATACAATTGTCCACTTGGCTGGGATGAATGCTCAGGACTGTGCTGCTGATCCTGGAGCAGCCTTGGAGACCAATGCTATTGCTACCACCCGCTTGCTACAGGCTGCTATTCAGCAGAAGGTAGAACGATTCATTTATATGTCAACGGCTCATGTTTATGGTAGCCCCTTGGCGGGTGTCATAACCGAAGATACTAGTCTAACCGCGGTTCATCCCTATGCGTCCAGTCATCGAGCCGGAGAAAATGCGGTTTCTCAGTTCAGGGAGATTGACGGGGTGGTGATTCGCCTTTCCAATGCATATGGTGCTCCAGTAGATAAAGACATGAATTGCTGGATGTTGCTGGTCAACGATCTTTGTCGGCAAGCGGTAATTTCAGGAAGGCTTGTTCTTCGTTCATCGGGTTTTCAAAAACGCGATTTTATTCCCCTTCATGATGTTACTCGGGCCATTAAGCACTGCATTGAGCGTCCTGTTGATAAATCCGACAATGGAATTTTTAACCTTGGGGGAGAGGCACCCTATAGCATCATAGATTTAGCGGAGCTAATAGCAGTAAGGAGTGAAGCCGTATTGGGTTATAAGCCTCAAATTGAAAGGCCCAGCCCGATTCTTGGTGAAAATTTCCGAGAACTAAACTATCAGATCAATAAACTGAAAGAAACGGGTTTTTGTTTAAATGGCAATATTGAAGACGAGATTGATGCAACGTTAGAATTTTGCCACAAAAATTTTAAAAAACTCATATGAATCCCTTAGTATCAATAATTATTCCCACCTATAATAGAGCGAAAGACCTGAAACGTGCTCTGCAATCTGTATTTGATCAAACTTTTACTAATTGGGAGATTGTGGTTGTCGATAATCATTCGGTTGATGATACTGACAGCTTAATCAAATCATTTAATAACCAAAATATAAAGCTGTTCAAAATTCATAATGAGGGGATAATTTCTGCATCGAGAAATTTGGGTTTGAAGCATGCATTGGGTGAATATATTGCTTTTCTTGATTCAGATGACTGGTGGCTACCGAAGAAGCTTGAAGAGTCAATCAAGTATATGAACCAGGGAGCAGACATTGTCTATCATGATTTATTTTACGTGACAAAGCCTGACCAAAGTTTTAATTGGAGAAGAGTTCGGGGGCGAAAATTAAAAAGTCCTATTTTTTACGATCTTTTAGAAAGTGGCAATGCACTGCCAAACTCAAGTGTTGTTGTCAGAAAAAAGCTTTTAAATGAGATAAAAGGATTATCTGAAGATAAGGATATGGTTAGTTCAGAGGATTATGATGCTTGGCTTAGAATATCTAAAATATCTGAAAAGTTTCAAAAAATTCCTGACGTTCTGGGTTTCTATTGGGCGGGCGGAGGAAATGTTACCAATCCAGACAAAACCCTTAGATATATTACTGCATTAGAAAAGCTTTATATCGATACTACTCCAGATTTGAATGCCCAGGGTAGGATTTTCTGGTTGAATTATGCTAAAGGGAGGGCATGTTTTTGCCTAAAGGACTTTAAAAATGCAAATAAGCACCTAAGTTTAAACCATTGGACTCGGGCGCCATTTGTAATAAATTTGAAAACCTGTTGGATGTTGTTAATCATCGGCCTTTATAGGCACTTAAAAATTAGTTTTTAAAAATATTTAAGTTTGGACTCAGGTTTTACCTGACATGATAAAAATAGCTAGGTTTTTGACACTGAATTTAATTCACTCTTCAGGTGGTTTAGGGATGATAGAAAAACCAACTATCGATATACCCGAAATAACTAATAGAGTAGGCTCGGCACGGTCCATAATTATCATATAAAGACAAATCGCAATACTTACAAGGAGAATTCCTTGCATTGTTGCAAGGTCAATATCGTGAAGTCGCCACTTTTATGGCATACACAGGATTGGACGTTCCTGATGTGTTGAAGTTAGAGTGGTCGAGCTTGGATATGAAAGCCAAGATGATTAGAACGGAGCGAAGAAAAATGAAGCACACTGCTAAAACCATTAAATTAAAGATTCCGATGAATCAAATGGTGGAAGCCGTTCTAAAAAATCGAAGTCGAATTCGTAACCTTTACGACAAGCTAATTTTCCAACTTAATGGAGATACGCATTTTAACAGAAGGAACAATCTTCAAAAAAATTGGAGAAGGGCTTGCAACAAGTCATCTGTAGATTGGCATATTCGACCCAAAGATCTGCGTCACTTCTTTGGTTTCTATTTGCTGAACTCAGGAGTTGATCCATTGATGATTGCCAGTTTTATGGGTCATGCTTCGTTAGATATGCTTTTGAAAAGGTACGGGCATTTCACGGATCAGACGAGGCGGGAAGTGATCTTGAAATTCGATA
>CAWKZI010000335.1:0-3698 GCA_963854365.1 Gammaproteobacteria bacterium | reverse complement strand
TACAGACACACTATTAATCGCACCAATTATATTAGGTATAGCCGTAGATGATACTATCCATTTTATGACCCACTACCGAGTAGAATTGAGTAAAACCGGCAGCATAGCAGCGGCCCTAGAAAGCGCCATCATGGAGGTCGGTCAAGCTGTAATGTTTACTACCATGATCATAGGTCTGGGGTTTGCGGTATTGACCTTTTCAGATTACCTAGGGATGGCAAAGGTTGGATTTTTCGGCTCAATGGCCATCTTTGTTGCGCTGCTTTGTGATCTTTTCCTTATCCCCGCGATGATAATAGTTTTTAAACCAAAATTCGGTGTTAAGAATGTAAATACAGAGATTAATTTCAAAGGAGTAACCGTATGATTTCAAAAAGCTTTCAAATGCTCATTGGAGCCGCTTGGATCGCGACATTCATGAGTAATACGGTGGCTCAAGACCTTTCGGGTTTTGAGATAATGCAAATGGTTGATGATGCGCAACGCCAGACGAATGATTCATCCTTTAATCGAATGCAGCTTTCAAGCTGCAAATTTGGTGTTACTGAGGGGCGCATTACTTGTGCGGAAAGGCCTCGAGTAAAAGCGCTGGAATCTGTTGCAAAAAGCTATGGGGTAGATCTAAAAGATACTAAAAGCATTACTATTACGCTTGAGCCTGCTAACGAAAGAGGAATTGGTATGCTCAATTATGCCTACGATGAAACCGGGCGCAATAACGAAACCTGGCTATATCTATCAGCCCTAGGAAGAGTAAAGCGTATGGCAAGTGGAGATTCGGATGAAGAAACCGAGCCAGCTTCAGTCTTTGGTTCTGAATTCACAACCGAAGACACCGAAACTGGAAAGCTAGAAGAGTTCGAATTCAAGATTTTAGAAGAAACGACCACATCAGGCCGAGAGGTGTGGAAAATAGAAATGATTCCAAATGAAGAAAGAGCGAAGAAGACTCGTTACTCTCGGCTAATTCATTACATCGACAAAGAACGACATGTCGCGTTACGGTCGGAGATGTATGATCGATATGACAAAGAAGTTAAGAGACTTATGGCCTCAAGAATTGAGCTGGTAAATGAAATTTGGATGGCCCGCTCATTGACTATGATGAATCTCGTTACCAATCGATTGTCCAATATGGCCTTCGTAGAAATTTATACTGACTTAGTAATCGAAGATGAGTTTTTGTCCCAGCGCACCTTAACTGACGCAGCCTATAGAGAAACAGAGTTAGAGAAACTCAGAGCTCAACTTAATTAAACTAGAATAGCTATCGTATATGTTATTTTTATCTAAAAAAGTCGGTCTGATTCTGTTATTCGCCTCCCAGACAGCAATGTCTCAGCAAGATCAGCAGGGGAGTCTCACTGATGAGATCTCGCTTGGTGATGAAATCATCTTCGATGATAATCTGTTTGATAATATCTTCGATGAGCAGCCAACCGCTGCTTCTGCGTCTTGGCTAGACGGGTTCACAGTGCGTATTAGCCAACAATTCTCAGGCCAAGTAAACAATCATACAGTGGAACCATTGCCAGGTTTCTCTATGCCTCGCGAATCTGAATTGGAAACAAATCGGCTCGGCATCAATTTCAGATATCAGAATTCGTTCTCCCCAGGCTGGTTGTTGCAAGCCAGCGGTCAAGGCAGAATCTATTTTAATAACGACTATGAATTCCGTGCCAACAAAGATCACATTGATACCGAGTTTCGGATCAATGAATTCTTTTTACAAACGAGTTTTGGGCAAGAAAGCATTAAATTTGGTAGACAAACAGTTGTCTGGGGAGAGACTGCCGGTAATTCTGTTTTGGATGTAATTAATCACAGCGAATTCCGCGATCTGACAATCATTGATATCGAAGATGCCCGCCTAAATCAATGGATGATTGTCTGGGATCATTTTGGAGAGAACAGTAATCTTTCGAGCTTTATCAACCTCTATCCTGAATTTAATCCTGCAGCGGTTAGAGGGAGCCCATTTTTCTTTGAACCCCCTTTCAATCTCACCGATTATGATCGCAATGAAAAGCTGTTATTCGAAGCTGGTACACAATGGAAAAAATCATTTGAAGGCAGTGATATTGCTTTTATGGCAGCTTATCTATTTGAAAATCAATTACGATATGAAGATCCAGTGACTGGAATAGGCGATTCCGTTGCTGAGAAAAATGACTTTGTACTATTAGGATTTAGTGCGAACAAAGCAATTGGGAGATTATTATTAAATTTTGACCTAGCTTTTAGCCATAATGTGTTGGCAAACAGTTTTAATTTTCCCGGCACTACAGCTCTTGCTATGCCAATAAACTTAAGAAAAGATCAAATTGGCACCTCGTTTGGTTTTGACTATGCTATAGACAATGAACAAAGTGTCAGTCTGAGTATTCAAGCACAGAAAATTCTAGATGCGAAGGAAGGCTTATTGCCCGGTCAGACTTTAATCAATGATGGGGCTTTCGGAAGTTGGTTAGTTCGTTACAGCAACACATTGCTCAATAGCGACTTGGTTCTTTCAGCTACTTTGCAGGGTGACCTTGAAGCAGATTCGCTGCTGGCATTGTTATCAGCCGAATACACAATAAATGATAACTGGGCAATCAATGGGCAGATTATCAGTATAAATGCCGATGCCGCGTCACCATTGGTGTTCTTTGCTGAAGACCTAAGAATAGGCACAACAATTACTTACTCTTTTTAATTCATTCCAATCTCGACAACCATCTCCACCTCGCAACTTTGGGTGATGCCTTGTACCAATTGAAAACCATTGAAAAGTCTAAAAAACCTCGAAAAACTACATCAGCTGTAGAGAATTCGCCGCGTAGTGCCAAGCCATCATTCGGGCATATCGTTTCGATGGTCGCCGTCACGCGCTTGATGCCCATGAGCAATCGGCCTGGATGGGCTTTCGTCCCTCATTGCTAGACTCGCTCACTGTATTAGGGTTTTCGACCAATAGCAAAAATGTACTGTATGCTTTGGGCATAAGCATTTAGGCATGGCCATGGGCGCGGTTACTGGAAAGCATGTCTCAGACCTGATTGCAGGCAGAGATTTCACAATAGACATGACGCCTTTTAGGCCGGACCGTTTTTAATGTACTTTTAATGTAATATGGTATTCCGGCAGCATGTAAATTTCCAATGCGGTCAGAGGCATCGCAACACTCAATTATCAATTCCGCTATCAATTTGGCTATCAATACAAAATAAGAAGCGCTAAAAAATGGATGACTACGGTATTTTATCACTTGTTCCGGCGTTACTAACTATAGCAGTCGCGTTCTACAGTAAGAATGTCTTACTGGCACTGGTGAGCGGAATCCTGAGTGGTTCCCTTATTTTAGCGAGCTTTAATCCACTTCACGCCATGCAAATAGCCATCGAAAACCAGGTATTGAAAGAAGTGGTTAACGGCACTCAAATTCAAGTTGTTTTGGTTATATTTATTATTGGCGGCTTTGTTAAGTTGTTAGAAGTATCCGGTGGAGCAGGCGTATTTGCGCGAAAAGCCTCCTCAATTGTCACCAGCCGTTCCAAGGCCCAGATGATAGTGTGGTTCTCCGGGCTTGGAATATTTTTTACTGACTCCGGCAATAGCTTAATCATCGGGCCGTTATATCGATCAGTATTCGATGAGTTCAAAATTTGCCGTGAGAAACTCGCCTACATTCTGGATACGACTTCTTCACCCATTAG
>CAWKZI010000334.1:0-3705 GCA_963854365.1 Gammaproteobacteria bacterium | reverse complement strand
TTGATCATCACATAATCATCAGTCTGCACGAACTCATAGTTGTTATTGTACAAACCGCTCTGCATGGCTGGACCAGCTTTGCCTTCGGAAAGAATACAACGCTCAGAAAGAGGCAGGGCCTCGGGGCCGTCAGCATTACCGATGCCGGTGACATAGCGACTGCCGAAACTAGTGCGCCGATAGTCCGCAGTCGGATTTTCGAGACGTGGCACCTGCCCGTTCTCCGGATTAATTATGTAAGAAGTTCGAAACTCGCCCTTCACCAGTGCCAGACTAGAGCCAGGATCCACCCAGAAGTGATTATATGCTCTTGCACCGAAATCTTCCGCGCCTGCCGTAGGCGTGTTATTGACACCATCATCCTCATCGAACCCACCCTCAATGCCACCGATTGGTATGCTGGCAGCAATAACTTGGGCGTCTTCAGGTGTCACCACCAATGTATCCACACCCGACCGGCGCGTGAGGTTGGTCAGCGAAGCATTGCTCCAGGCACCCTCCAGGTCGGGGCGAGCAGTGTTTTGGGCCTGCGCGAAAGAGCATATTAGAGCCGTGGAGAGTAGCAAGCTGCCAAGTTGAGTGGAGTGTTTTAGGTTACGTGTCATTTCCTGTGTCCTTTTGCGTTGTCCATCGGATCATTTTATAGGCCTCTACCAGAGGTCTCACCATCATCAGCAGCAACGGAAAAATAGAGCAAATGATGCAAAAAGCACTGCCAAATATTTTTTTATATTCATACCCAGAAGATACTCGGTTTAATGTCAGGAAACACCTCACAATTAACTAACCGTTCGTCCAGAATAGTATGTATAGGGGTGCGATGGAACCTACTTAGACAAATGGGGGCATACCACGGATGGTGGAGTCTGAGCGAGAGTGATTGTCTTCTCTACTGTATCTTTTAAGAAACAATCTCTAAGGTTTTGCAGAATCAATTATAGGTTGAAAGAAAGCATTATGATCCCATACCGCTGGGAATTTTGTATCGTGGTAAGCGCCGTTAGCACGACTTTTCCCTTCTCCTACAAGTTCCAAAGAGCTATTTCGAACCACAACAATATCGAGGCCAGGGTGAATATAAATATTGTTCATGCGGCTGCCTATCGAGAAAAACCAATCACCTGAATCATCAGGCCACCATTGATATCCATATCCATAAGTAATTGAATCCGATAGCCATACCGATGGGGCAGTAGATTTTATAACCCATTCTTGTGAAACAATTTGCTCTGTATTCCATTTGCCTTCTCTCGCATAGAGAAGTCCAAACCTTGCAAAATTTCTCGTCGTCATATCAAGGCAGCAATAAGACATGTAATTCCCGAATTCATCTGTCCACCAACTAGCATTGATTCCTAATTTATTAAACAAAACATCTTGGGCAAAATCATAAATACTGGTGTTGGTTGCCCTTTCGATAATTTCGCCTAAAAGTTGACTATCTGCATTTTGATAATTCCAGCTATAAGCTGCACCTAACCAAGGTGCTCTGTTTGGGTCTATGTCACGGTCTATACTGTATAATACATTGTCTACAGGCCTTTCAGGGTCTGCTACCCCCTCTTCATCTTCTAGCCCAACATACATAATTATCCCATCACCATATCCTGAAGTACCTCCCTCAATCAGGCCGGAGGACATTTGAAGTAAGTTTTTTATAGTCACATTCTTCCTATCATCACCAGCCCACTCGGTTATAAATCCTGCTGCCGGAACATATTCTGAAGAGACATAACCCTTGTCTATAGCTATCCCCATTAAGGCGCTTGTAAAAGATTTGGCGGTAGACCAAGAAGTTGCGATACTTTCCTTAGCTGAATCTGACGCATATTTTTCTGCTATTATGGCGCCATGTCGAATGATAACCACGCCTTGGGTGTTTTGCGGCGTAAGTTCTCCATCTACCATCACGTTGGTGAACGCATAATCTATCGCTTGTTGCATTTTAGCAGCATCCATACCCACACTATCTGGAGTCGCAGTTATCCAGGAGTCAGATGGGAAAGTCTGAATAGAACTCGTCAGATTGGCTTGGGTTACCTCAAATATCAAATTTTTAGAGTCAATGAGCTCTAGGTCAAGTTCATAGACTTTGCCCGCATACTCTAATTTAGTAATTTTTAATATGTTGTCTGAAAAATAATTCGCTGTATTTGTTGTAGGCAAACTCGTTTCATCGGCAGCAGTGAGTTTAAAACATACAGAAGAAAGCGGCCAACATCTCTCATTAGGGTTGTAAGTCGTTTGACTCGACAGTTCAAAAGAAGCCGAATATTTTTTATCACCGGCAGTTAGATGCTTTACCTGCAGTGCCCCGTCTTTAAAACTCGCACTAACGTCATATTCGATTACAAAACCTAATTTATTTGAGCATGAAATATCATTCCACTGTCCAGCCGCACCAAGGGAGTTCAGCGCGTCAGCACCTTTCGGCCATGTTTCGAGGCCCATTGCCAAACAGTCTTGGTTGCCCATAAAATTATCGGGTTCACTTGAGCCTGTTTCAAACCCTGGCCCCTGACCCCATAGAGCCCGATTAGTAATAGATGATGAATCGATTTTGGTGCCATCAACCCACTGCCAATTGCCTTCAAGAATTGAATCGGACCCACCTAACCAAAAATATTTCGCTCCCCCTCCGTCTTGAGCCACTGTTGTTATCTGAGACATCAGCGACTGAAGAAAGACATTTTCTTGCAGAGAATTGATTTTTACCAACTTGCCTAATTTTTGCTTTGCATGCTTTTCTGCCTCGCTCCAGGTCATAGGCACAATAATCACTTCATATGCATGACCTTCAAAACTCTTAACTCTGTTTCCATTAGCCGCTATAGAACCGAGGTCGAACATGAACATATTAGCTAAAATTAAAATGTTTAAGCGCGTCATACTGAAAAAAGCATGAAACCTATTAAAGATGAAAATTCTCCCAAACATCAAGTGGACTTCTATTTCATGAATAAATAATTTTAGCGGCACAATCATAAATAAATTAATATGAAAATAAATTCGTTAAAATCGCCTATGACAGATGGAAGCACCTCGCTCCTACCCAATGTACTAGGACAGAATAAGTGTCAAATTCTTCGCTCTACTTTTTAGTCGATTCGTATAATGCCAATGCTTCCTTCGATTTCGATTTTTGTCCCCCACTTGTCAGAAAGGCGAGCTATGCGTTCCAATATTTGTTGAGCATGTTGTTCTGTTGCCATCCGAGGAATCCCAAGTCGCGAATCAGGACCGTTTATTCCCAGCTCTGTCGGATAGAGCCGCACTTCCTTAAGTGCACCATTCTCATAATGACTCGTAGCAACCATGCTTTCCAAAGACTGGGTGGAATCGCCAAAATTTCTCGAGAACCGCTGCATTCCTCTTCGTGGATCTGAGTCGGCAGCACCGACAACAATCGGCAATTCCCATTGCGCTTCCCGAAAGAACTCACCTAAACCATAGAAAATCGGTTTACCATCGTAAATTTCAATACCACGTAATGTTTGTACGCCCGTTCCAACAAACGCATCAGCGCCAGCGTCGATCGCCTGGTGAGCTAGATCTATATAAAATTCTGGCGGACGTGTGCTCAAATGCTGAAATTCTAAGACCGACTGGCTCTGATGAATGTGAGCGGCAGCAATAACAAAATCACTCAATTGCCGGGCATTTCGAATACTTCTGAGCATACGGTCCACGTCATTGTCATTCAGC
>CAWKZI010000333.1:0-3736 GCA_963854365.1 Gammaproteobacteria bacterium | reverse complement strand
TTCACGGTTTCCTCCGAAGAAGGATGTTGCTAGAAATTATTCCCCCCGGCGTTCTTTCATGCGTTCGCCGCGAAGAATATTTAACATACCATAGTTACCTTCATGACAGCCGTATTCATAAAGCTGACCGGCCACCTTAGTCATTGGCATGGTAGCGGAGATTTTGTCAGTGAACGTAGAAGGGTCTTCCAATGTCCAAGCGTACTCCACAGTGAATCGATTTACTCGAGTAAACCTTTCAGTTAGCGTCTTATCTTTCGCATTGCCAAAACGGCTAAAGCTAGGAGTCAGATCGCTAAAATTCTTAGTTTCAACGACTAAAGTATCACCGTCAAAATAGCCTCGTGAGTCACCTGACCAGAGACGGATATCATCATCGATAGACCCGATCCGATCTAATGGAACAATTCTGGCGTCATGGACCATCTCAGTCAGAATTACTGCATGGTCCTGATTCTGAATGATTTGCACGTTAGCGTTGTAACCACCGCCGGTGAAAGGCGGTCCGGCGTTAAAACCGATTAAACAACGTTCCGAAAGGCCGCGATCTTCTGGCCCGTCTTTACCTATGCCTCCAAACACCGCTAGAACCGGTCGATCACCTTCGACATCTGGACCAAGGTTAGCAGTATGTACTGCAGCACCCTCGACTCTCGCTGGAAGACGACCATTTTCTGGATAGACGATAAGAGACGTACGAACGTTTTCACCAATGCTCGCTGTTTCATACCAGAAGCTATTATAGCCACCAGTACTCTCACCCACTGGTGGGGCTTGAGGATTAAGATTAAGTTTAGCCTCAGCTGCATCGGCCGCCTCACGAGCTGCTGTTTGTCGGTTACGATCTTGTTCCGCTTCTTCAGGTGTTAGAAACTCCTGAGTACCGAAGCGCTCAGGTCGCTGCATTGGCGTACTAGAATTAAAATTCCAAATCCCTTGCAGGTCAGGATGACCCCATTCTGTTCGAGGCGCTATATAGTCTTCATCCGACTGGGCTGTAGACAGACCAATCGGAGTAACTAGTAATGCAAGAAGAAGTAAGAGTTCTGTTTTCATAGTGAATCACCATTGCTTGTTTAGACTCGAGTTTAAGTTAATGCTATTTCCTAGTAAATAGAGCAATTAGAAAGTAATTCTGAGGATACTTATTCTAAGAACATAGGCTCTGAGAAACTTTATTCGAAACCGCGGACATAAAAGCCCGCTATAAACGGGCTTTTTGATTCTTGCGTTCTAGATAGAATAGTTACCTAATTCAATCAAACAAAGCACCAGCCGGCCAGGCGGGGCCAGATCGCATCTGATCAAGTGGTCGCAAGCCTCGATAGTTAAATTTCTGCACACGTTTACCTTCATAGGTTTCGGTTGTGTAAAAATTACCCTGCGAATCGGTGACAATGCTATGAGTTCCGTAGAACAAGCCGGGTTGCCGACCACCTTCACCGATGACATACATAACCTCCAGTGAGTCACGATGCACAACATGGACTTTCATATTGGACCCATCAGCTACGTAAATAAATTCTTGATCGTCGTCTTGGGAAAAAGCAATATCCCAAGTAGCACCGGCACCGACAGTCATGGGAGCGATCTGTGCTTCTTTAATATATGTACCATCTGGACGAAACACTTGGATCCTATCCGCACCCCTGTCACACACATATAAAAGGCCGTCATTCGACGGTTCGGCGCAATGCACGGGACCGACGAATTGCTGCGGTAACGGCTCACCAGGAGTGTAAGTTATACGGTCATCCGAAGGTCGATTACCGTAAGCCCCCCAGTAGCGTTTAAAAGCTCCCGTGGCAACATCCACAACAGCCACCCGCTTGTTCCCATATCCATCGGCAAAATAGGCCTCGTTTGCACCCGGGTCTATTGCTATCTCGGCGACGCGGCTGAAATGAGTTGTGCTGTTGCTGTCAATAGGCTCCCCAGGCAAACCGATTTCACGCACAAACTGGCCGTCACGAGTAAATACCAGGACATGAGAATCACCACCGCCATTGCCACCTATCCAGACGTTGCCGTTTGGTGCGATTTCAATGCCATGGTTTGAGGCAGGCCAAGTATACCCCTCCCCAGGACCACCCCATGCATTTACAAGTGAGCCATCAGCATCGAATTCCAGAATCGGTGGGGCTGCTGTACAGCAATCTGCGATACCGTTGTCGATACCAATTTCCTGTGTGGCAAAATTAGCATCATCATTTCGGTGAACAATATAAACATGATCACGCGTATCTACGGCCACTCCAATAGCACTTCCCAATATCCATTTATTGGGCAAGGGCTGGGGCCAAAACGGATCCACTTCAAAATGAGGCACCATCCGCCCATTGCTGGCGGCGGTAACTGAATTCTGCAGATAGTGTTGGGCAACACCTAGTGCTAGAAGTAATGAAAGGGCTAAAGCGGCGGTTATAAAGGAGCTTTTATTATGTTGCATGATTTGACCTTTGTTATTATTCGATTAAATAGGTATATAGCACTTAGTTAGTTGATATTCCAGTAGATGCAGTGGAAGCGTCTAAAAGTGTTTAAGGGGACAGCAAAAAATATCTTCCGTATCAATCCGCAATATGGTTTTTACGAAAGATAAAATAGGGCGATCACTGAACTTCCCACGCTTGGCTTCCTTAATCTAGTACAAATCAGGATTTAATGCGCAAAAGTCGCCGACTCTATCTTTCTCGAGACCCTTGCCAAGGGCATTCCTCACTCCATCTGTTAGTCTAATATTTTCGTTAGGACAATACTGGACTTCGATATCGGTGTACATGGCTGAATCAAAGGTTTAGGCCTTGTCTCTGCATATAGTTTATCACTCGTTATATCATAGTGATGCTCAGTGTTTAAGAAAGTATAAATAATATTATTTCCTAACACTTTAAGTATGTATATTTATTTAATTCTGCGTGATCGTCCTACCGCTCTTCTATTTTCAGGCTCATTCACAAAGTAAAATACTTACAAATCTCGAGTGCTTTTTACCGATAAAATCGAACCTGCGAGCTCTCTTAAAACCCAAAGCCTAAGCATTAATTCTTTTGGATAGGCTATACTTAACACGTTTTCAACAACCGAATATTCTTATGTCAGACAATATTCTCAGCATTGCTGGACCGACCTCACATAACTATTTCTCCCAGCGCTTACGTCTTAACTACGTAGATTGGGGTAATCCAGAGGCACCGCCGATGATTCTTATCCACGGTGGCCGCGATCACTGTCGTAATTGGGATTGGGTCGCAGAACACTTCCGCGATGAATACCACATCTTCGCACCAGATTTGCGAGGTCATGGTGATAGCGAATGGATGATTGGCGGTTCTTACAATCAATTAGACTATGTTTACGACATTGCACAATTGCTGCACCAAAAGGACATGGCCCCTGTTACTGTAATTGGCCATTCTCTAGGCGGTTCTATAGCGCTTATGTACACAGCGCTCTATCCTGACAATGTGAAAAAACTGGTTGCCATTGAAGGCTTGGGACCGTCTCCCGCTATGGTTGAAAAACAAGCAAAAAAACCCAAGGGCGATCGGATACGCAGTTGGATGGACGACTTACGTAAGTCATCTGGACGCCTAGCCCGACGTTATCCTAGTATGGAAGATGCATTCCAGCGCATGCAGAATGAAAATCCTCATTTGTCTGAGGCACAGGCTCGCCATCTAACCGTCCACGGCAGCAATCAAAATGAAGACGGTACCTTCGGCTGGAAATTCGA
>CAWKZI010000332.1:0-3740 GCA_963854365.1 Gammaproteobacteria bacterium | reverse complement strand
ATTTCCTCTCTTTTTGTTAACCGTAATTTTAATAACGTGTGCTTACGGGCACGAAAGCGGCGCCGCTTCATTTAGCCTAGAGACCAATACCCGTGCCGGTGCTGGAAGTCCAGGGGCTAGGTTATTGCAAAGTACAGCTGACGCTGGTTGAGGATTCCAGAGCTACTCGCTAACTAAAGTATATACTCTACGCCTGTTGATGAGAGCCCAACTAAATCAATAGCGGTAGTATTTAAGCTATGATCAGCAGCAACGATGGCTAGCCCGGCCGCAGTATAGGTACCATTATCAATGAGAGCCGAATACTGACTAATATTATCGGCTGGTGTTGGTGGGCCGATCAGGTTTTCCCAAATCATTTCAACCACTGATAATGAGCTCGCATTGGGCCCCAGAACCACGTCAAGTGCTGCCTGCATTAACTGTTCATAGGGCATTCCATCATCAAGAATCTTTAATCCCGCACCAACGTATGTCTTATCTGTTGCCTGATCTTTTCCAAGAAGAAGCCCTAACAGTTTAATTGTCTTCCCTGCGTTACCATCAAGGTCTATAGCTATGTGCTTGTCATTAAACTTAAGGCGCTCAATGTTACTAAGAGTATCTTTGTCATTTCCCGAAGTAATATTCCAAACAGTTCCCGACTTAACTAGGGAAACATCTGTAAAATTTTCCGTGTAAGCAGCATGATCAATGCCCGCACCACCATCTATAGTATCTCCGCCTGACCCTCCGCTAATGATGTTATTAAGATCATTACCATAGAGCTTGTCTGAAAAAGCAGTGCCTATAAGGTTTTCTATTTTCGTATTGAAATTGACGGTTACTTGTCCCGCTGTTGTAATCAAATCATTAGCAGAGGCACCAACAAAATCATGATAGCCAGGGGATAGGTGAATAGTAGCTTCTTCACTTAAAGCGGAAGCATCAATAGTATCGGTGCCATTACCATCCCAAATAAAATTAGTCGCCGTCTCACTGATGGTGTAAGTATCATCACTTGCACGCGTATTTTTACTTACGCCATATAGATATTGCAGTGCGGCAATATCCAAAATACCAACTTTAACTTCATCAAGGGGCCCAATCATATCCATTAATGAAAAAGTTCCAGTGGTTAATTCTGGCTTCGCCATTAGAGGTAAAACACCATAACCTGGATGCTTCAAACCAAAGGCATGCATAGTTTCATGCAAGAACAATGAAAGTTCATCATTACCTATTAGAGGCTTTGGTAACTTTATGCCATCTGTAACGTCGATATAAACATCATTGCCTTCACTATTCTTGCTAGGGAACATTGCATACCCACCTGCACCGAGAGACTCCTTCATAAGATTATTATTAAATGCAAATGTGTTTGATTTATCGAATTCAGTTGTTTCTTTGAACTCAGCATCAATTAAAGTTGAGAAATATGTCATCATCTCTCTGGTTAGGACTCTCTGCTCAGATGAAAAAGACTGCCATCCAAGAGCGTTCTGATTATCAGGATCTTTAACGTAAGAGTTGCCGTCCCAGTAGGAAGCCGCATAGTCCGGTAATGAGTCTGGAAATCCATAATAAAAGGTTTTTTCTTGACCAAGCACAGTCGCGAAATATGCTGCGTCGTCATCGAGCATCGCATCAATCCAATACGGGAGTGGCTTTGCATTATTTAGATAGATAATTGTCTCTATTCCGTCCCGGTGTGCTTTAGTGTAATCAGTACTAATTTTTAAAATATCGTTCTCACCATAACCGGGACTTTCACCTTCAATTTTGTAATTTGCTCCTACAATATACGTATCGTTCCCGTTTCCACCGTTTAATACATCGCCATCTATGCCTCCCACTAAGATATCGTCGCCATCAGAACCAGACAAAGTATCGGCACCCGCGCCTCCTTCTAACCTGTCATTACCTGTTCCGCCTTCCAAGGTATCGTCGCCGTCGCCGCCATAGAGCTCATTGCTTCCACTTGAGCCAACAACTTTTAAGATGTCATTTCCAGGACCACCATAAAGAATATTGTTTCCCTGATCCCCAAAAAGAAAATCGTTGCCGGCCCCGCCAATTAGCGTATCGTCTCCAATGCCACCACTGATTTCGTCGTCACCATCACCCCCATCAACAGTGTTGCTCCCCGTCTGACCATAAAGATTTATAGTGTCATTACCCGGCCCACCTATAATATTTGACATCCTTTGACTACCTCCCTGCATGTGCAGAAATAAACACGGATTCTCTTACTGTTTTAAATATTAGCTCTGAAAGTTTTCTGTAGTTCTGAGACGGGAACTGTGATGCGGATTACGCTAAGGCGCTACTTCCATTCCGTCACGCCCTACGATAATGGGGCCTTCAAAGTGATCGCTCATCCCTCTAGTGAACATGGCTTCTGCTTGGTCCGTCGGTGGGATTGATGGAAAGAAATGGGTGAGGGCGAGCTTTTTCACACCAATTTCTTCTGCCATTTGTGCTAACGATAACGATTCTGCATGGTATTCCATACCTTCCTGTATCATTTCCACCTGCCGCTGATTGTCAGTGGCGCGCGCCAAGGCTAGCGCTTGATTCCATAGCGCCACATTAGATACTTCGCTTACCAGTAGGTCAGCGTCACGCGCACCTTCGGCAAATTCTGGGCAGATATTTGTATCTCCAGAAATAACTACTGATTTTCCTTGGTACTCAAACCTATAGCCTACGGCAGGATCAATCGGTTGATGACAGACATTGAACATGGTGACTCTGAGCCCATCTTCTTCATAGACGACTCCAGGACTCAGCTCCGTTACCGCGGGTTTCATCATCGCTTCGCTAAATTTTTTGCCATGATGAGCGACACGATATTTAAGATCAAGACTATAGGTCGCTATAATTCCGTCTACTACTTGTTGTGCGCCGACAGGTCCTATCACTGGCATTGATTTATCAAGTCCCGCTACAGCAAAATTCAACAGAATTTCCCCCAGTCCAATAAAATGATCCGAGTGATAGTGAGTGTAGAAGATTCCTTCGAGGTCTGTGATGCCAGCCTGCCTTAAGGGCGAGACACAATTGCGACCGGTATCTACAAGAAACACTTTCTCGCCGGCAATAACACCAGTGCAGGCGGAGGCGCGGTCAGGCTGAGGAATGGGAATTCCAGTACCAAGCAAGATAACTGACAGTCCAGCATTTGAGTCGAGTGTTCGTGGAGAAACTATAAGACCTTGAGCATAAGTTGCCGTTTGGGTAATGAATACATTTAAGAGCAAGAGATAGGCAAACCCTTTAGTGAGCGTTGTGCGTAAGTACCGCCATACCGGTTTCAGTTTTACTGTAATTATAAAGTGATCCATAAATAAATATCTCATCGTTAAAAATATTTAAGCGCTATCATTATCGACGCTATGTTTTTGACATATCGATAGGTAGAACATCACCGGTATTAGCAATACCATCACGAGTTGTGCGATTGCAGCAGGAGCAATGCCCGTAGTTTCGATACTTTTAAAAATCATTAAAGCGATTCGCGAACTCCATTCAAAAAAAATAAAGACATACATTAGTGGAATGAGTCTCCTATAGCGCAAACCCACAAGGAGATAGATTAGACCTACCATAAGTTGCGCGATACCCCACTGCGCAAACATAAAAATCACCGCTTCGGCGCCACTCGGGGTAAAGCTATTTAATGGGATGGTCGCAATGGACTGTGCACCACCATCGCTAGCAAAAATATGAATGCAGCTTCTACCGATCGTTATCAGAGT
>CAWKZI010000331.1:0-3742 GCA_963854365.1 Gammaproteobacteria bacterium | reverse complement strand
GTGAACCGCTGGGGCAGCCTGTTCCTCAACGCAGGTCTGTAACCTACCCTCTGAAAATACCAAACTTGGAGACGTTTGGTAGCCAAATGGCAAGCAGCGGAGAACGTGAAATCTCCACTACCATGGCATTCGTAAGATTGCTGTCAACACTTTGTAAAGATAAGGAGATCGGTCAGCGCATTGTTCCTATTGTTCCTGACGAAGCAAGAACTTTTGGCATGGAAGGCATGTTTAGGCAAATGGGAATATATTCCTCCGTGGGGCAGTTGTATGACCCCGCAGATTCCAATCAAGTAATGTTTTATCGAGAAGACAAAGAAGGACAGATGCTTGAAGAAGGAATAACTGAATCGGGCGCGTTCTCTGCTTGGTTGGGAGCTGCAACTTCCTACAGTGTTAGCAATTATCCTTTAATACCTTTCTATATCTATTATTCGATGTTTGGCTTTCAAAGAGTAGGTGATCTTTGTTGGGCGGCAGGAGATTCTCAAGCACGGGGTTTTCTAATAGGGGCAACAGCTGGTCGAACCACTCTGAATGGTGAAGGTTTGCAACATCAGGACGGGCATAGCCATTTGCTCGCATCAACGGTGCCAAACTGTGTAAGCTACGATCCGACTTATAGCTATGAATTGGCAGTAATCGTACAAGACGGCCTGCGACGGATGTACGAAGAAATGGAGTCGGTTTTCTATTACATTACTACGATGAATGAAAACTACCAACAGCCTGAATTTCCTAAAGGAAGTGAAGTAGGAATTATTAAGGGCATGTACTTGCTAGAAAATGGTGATAGTAAAAAATATAAAATAAGCAAGCCATTGGATGAGGCTCAGAGAATTCGACTGTTAGGAAGCGGCGCTATTTTAAGGGAAGCTCGTAAGGCGGCCGAAGTATTGCGTAAAGAGTATTCTGTAATAGTGGATGTTTGGAGTGTTACCAGCTTCAATGAATTAAGAAAAGATGCGTTGGCTATCGGAAGGGAAAATATGCTGAACCCAGACAAGAAAGCCAAGCAGCCTTACGTTACCCAGCAATTGGGGAAAGTGAAAGGTCCTGTTATAGCAACTACTGATTATATGAAGTCCCATTCGGATCAAATTAGAGAATATGTGCCTGAGAGTTATCGGGTATTGGGTACTGATGGTTTTGGTCGCAGCGATAGTAGAGAAAAATTGAGACATTTTTTTGAAGTTGACTGCAAATTTATCGTCCTTGCTGCACTAACAGAGTTGAAGAACCGCGAATTGGTATCAGTTAAGCAAATCAACGATTTTATGAAGTCCACGGGTATTGACCAGAAGAAAATTAATCCGTTACAGCAATAATGCGTGGAGTTGGGTTAAGAGAAGTGAGCGCTAGAGCGCAACATTAATTTGTTTATAGAAACTTAATTTAAGGAGAAAGGATTAGTGCCGATCGAGAATATTACAGTTCCAGATCTCGGCGATGCCAGTGAAGTCGAAGTCATTGAATTGCTGGTGTCGGTAGGCCAGAACGTTGAGGAAAATGATTCGTTGCTGGTTTTGGAGAGCGATAAGGCAGCAATGGAGATTCCTTCGCCTGCTGCGGGAATGGTTAAAAGTATTGCTGTTAATTTAGGCGATCAGGTTAAGACCGGTAGTGCCATGATGACTCTGGAAGTAGTGGCAGGGGAAAAAATTACAAAGGAAATTACAAAAAAAATAGTTGATGAAAAGGCTGAAATTTCAGTTTCTAGCGAATCTATCGCTGAACCAAAAGTTAATTCAATTAATTCAGATATTCAAGTAAATGAAGTTGTGGCTTCCTCACTTGAATCAGCAAAAAAATCAATCACAGTTAGTGTGCCTGAATTAGGGACTGAAAATGAAGTAGAAGTTATTGAACTCCATGTGAAGCAGGGAGATAAAATTGCTGTCGACGAATCCATTGTTACTTTAGAATCAGACAAAGCTGCAATGGAAGTGCCATCCCCAAATAAAGGTGTTATAGAATCGGTATTGGTCTCTATTGGAGATAAAGTGAAAACCGGAGCCCCAATATTGCAAATGTTGGGGAGCGTTAGCTTGGCGCCAGAACAGAACGCTTTAATGGCGGAGGAAGCTGATTCCAAAATTACTAAAATCCAGAACGAGCCTACTCCAATAGAATTACCACAAGTCAAAGAAGCTTCTACACCAGCTATACTGGCTGGAAGTAAGGTTTATGCTGGACCTGCTGTCAGAAAGCTTGCTCGAGAGCTTGGTGTGGATCTGAATCAGGTACTTGGTACTGGAGGAAAATCGAGAATAACGAAAGAAGACCTTCATGAGTTCGTGAAAGAAAGAATTAATTCCGCTTCAGCTGGTGAAGGCATAACTATGGCTTCTGTGCCAGATATTGATTTCAGTCAGTTTGGTGAAATCGAGCAAGTTTCACGTAGTAAGTTGCATAAACTGACAGCCTCAAATATGCATCGGAGTTGGGGTGCTATTCCTCATGTCGCTCAATTTAATGAAGCCGACATAACTAACCTGGAAGAGTTTAGAAGTGGTCTAAAGGCAGAGGAAGAGCGCAGGGGAATTAAAATAACCTTTATGCCTTTCTTACTGAAAGCCTGTGCCAGTGCCTTGCAAGAGTTTCCGCAGTTCAATGTATCCCTGCATTCCTCTGGTGAATATATAATTCAAAAGAAATATATTCACATTGGGGTTGCAGTAGCGACAAAAGCTGGGTTGGTTGTTCCGGTAGTAAGAAATGTTGATCAGAAAAATATTTGGCAATTAGCTGAAGAAGTTATTCAGCTTAGTCATAAAGCAAAAGAACGTAAGCTTAGTATTGAAGATATGCAAGGAGCGTGTTTTTCAATATCAAGCCTGGGCGTAATAGGCGGCACTGGTTTTATTCCGATCGTGAATGCGCCAGAGGTTGCAATATTGGGAGTGGCAAAAACTGATATTAAGCCGGTATATATTGACGGAGAATTTGTTCCAAGGAAGATGTTACCGTTAACTCTTAGCTATGATCATAAAGCGGTCAATGGGGTAGATGGGGGGTTGTTCGCAACTCATCTTGCTAAGCTGCTGTCGGATATTCGATATTTGTCATTTTAGATATCATTGATTCATCAATATGAACTCTGGCCAAATGTGTTAGTTAGAATAGCTAGCGTGGATAGAACCAGCGATTTGTTCCACTCTCTATCATCTCAATAGCACAATCATAACTTCTAGATAAATTTGCACTGGACAGAACCTCTATATTTGTTCCAGAAATCCACTCTCCATTGCCCATCATTAAAATGATATTGTCACAAAATCTCGATGCGAGATTAATATCGTGTGTTGCGATCAATAAACTGGCTTTCCTAGCGCTGGTAACCTTTGACGCATGGTTCTTAATAGGTTGGTTCAAACGGTCATTCAATGCTTCAAGGAATTTCACTTGGTAGGCTATATCTAAGTGATTATTTGGTTCATCTAATAAAAAAAATGTTGGCATCTGGGCGAACAACATAGCTAATGCAAGTCGTTGCCGTTCTCCTCCAGAAAGCGAATCAACTTGTCTATGAATTAACTCTTCTAGTCCTAATTCTTTCAGGGCATCTAGAGCGATAGCTAAGTCTTGCGGGTCATCCCGCAATAGAGTCTGAACATGGGGATGGCGGCCGAGTAAAACTGTTTCCATTACTGTTGCGGGTAAAGTGGAGATGCCTTGCTGGAATAATATGCCAAGATTTTTTGCCAGTTCTTGTCGAGAAATATCTGATATATTTTCCCCT
>CAWKZI010000330.1:0-3744 GCA_963854365.1 Gammaproteobacteria bacterium | reverse complement strand
TTATGCCTGGGCTCGAGATAGAAATTTTTGATGAAGACTGGAATGTTCTGCCACATGATGGCGAGGCAGTGGGCGAGCTTTGCATCCGTGGTCCTTGGATCGCTGCAGAATATTACAACGATCCACAACCGGATAAATTTCATGATGGTTGGCTGGTAACCGGCGACGTGGCAAAAATCGATACTGAAGAATATATGCTGATTGCTGATAGATCAAAAGACTTAATTAAGTCAGGTGGTGAATGGATTTCTTCGGTCGATTTAGAAAACCATATTGTTGGGATTCCAGAAATCGCACAAGCTGCAGTAGTAGCGCAACCCCATCCGAAATGGGATGAACGACCCGTTGCCTTAGTAATAATGAACGAGGGCAAGGAACTAGATCAGACTGCAGTACTTGAACACTGCAGCTCAGCATTTGCAAAATGGCAGTTACCTGATGAAGTGATATTTACTGATTCAATTCCTCTCACCTCGACAGGAAAGATTGACAAGAAAACTATACGTGCCAAACTTGATGCAGAAGGGTATCAACTTCCAGATCTTCGCAGATAAGCATTTCGCCTAATTAGGATTTAACCAAAAGGCCTCATTGAGACCTTTTGATTACTTATGAATTTTATAGCATTGGGTCCATTGGCGCATAACCAGTGCCTTCAGCGTCAGCTCTTCTCGCTCCGGCCAATATTCCTGGTAGAGCATAGTTGCCTTCATGACAGGCATATTCAAAAACTTGCTCTGCGGTTTGATTCATTGGCAACTCTCCACTCCAGGGCTGTGAATAATTCTCAGAATCTTCAACAGTAAATTGATAAAGAATCGAGTCATTAGAGGTACGAGTAAATTTCTCGGTTACGACCATTTCACTAGAACCATAGAATCGATGCTCAAGAGAAGATCGCATGCTCTGCTGGGGATGAAAATTAGTTGTGACCACAACCAAAACATTATCTTCATAGTAACCGATAGAATCACCTAACCATGGATACATGGGTGGGTCTTGATGCTCACTATTTATGCGAACGATCCGAGCGTCATGATTCATTTCTGCTATCAAGACTACGTAGCTTGGAGTTTGAACAATTTCTGTATTGTTATTATAGAGTACAGGCAATTTTGGTGGGCCGCCGGAGGAACCAAAACCAACCATACAACGCTCACCTAAGGGACGAATTTCAGGACCATCGAAAGATTGTCTTGATTGCATAGCAGCAGCCAAATTGGTAAGACCCTGTCCACTATAAGGAAGCTTGCCGTCGACTGGATCTAAAAGAATAGATGTTCTGATCTCGCCATTAACTACAGCGAGCCTCTCCCCTGGGTCCATCCAAAAAGTATTGTAGCCACCCACGCCTCTGCCCGCTGTTGGTGCTTCGCGCTTTGGATCACTGGGTTGATTGCTCGCTTCTGTGCGCGCGCGGACTCTTTCTTCGATGAGAGTAGCTTCTTGCTCGGAGATATTAAGCTGGCCATTAAAGCGCTGCGCACGTTCAAGATTAGTTTGCGTCGAAATAGACCAGGTGCCTTGTAAATCTGGCGCACCAAATTCAGTTCTCGGAGTGATATAACCTGTTTCAGCGGAGAACGAATTGACTGCAATTAATGACACTGTGGTAACAACAAGTAGTGATAAAAACTGATCAATCTTCACGGAGATTTCCCTTAGAAATAGTATTTATAAATGAATTATTAATCATTATTATGCCAGCTTTCGATGTCAAAGCCCTAATTTCAAGCTCTGTAGATGACTCTACTCAATTCCCTGATAAACTGTTATCTTTAATACTGCTGTTAACTTAAACTGAAATCAATAGCTTGAAATTCTTTGTTCACGGCTGATTACTACTAAGCTTATAGTGACTGAATCACAGTTTTCGGAGTTTGAATCTGTGATTCAGACTTAATTAATAGTGAATAGAATGTATCAGGTCAAACCAATTTAGGCCTTATAGTTATAATTAAATTGTGACACCTGCAATTGATATCTTTAGTAGCAAAGACAGGAGCGTTATAAGCATTAATGAGTAACTCCATTCAATTTTCACTCGGCATCCTCTTCGTTATTGGGATTATTTTAGTCGATGGCTATTTAATTACTGAAACCGATGCAGAGCCGAGCAATATGGTCTGGATCGAAGCTGGTTCTTTTATCATGGGCTCCGATCGTGGAATGCCAGATGAATACCCCGCTCACCCTGTAGACGTGTCTGGCTTTTGGATTGATAAATTTGAAGTAAGCAATCAAGATTTTCAAGCCTTCGCGGCCGAAACTGGTTACGTTACCTTTTCCGAAACTATCGAAGATTCTCTGGTGTTTAAATCGCCGGAAGATAATCACAATATGCGTTTGGGTCCACTAGATTGGTGGAGTCTGGTTGAGCAAGCTGACTGGCGTCACCCTCAAGGGCCTGATGACAATATTGAGGACAAGCTCGAACATCCCGTTGTCCACGTTACCTATGGCGACGCTTTAGCTTATTGCAATTGGGCTGGCAAGGTATTGCCAACCGAGGCTCAATTTGAATTCGCAGCGCGGGGCGGCAAAGAAGGCGAAGTTTATACTTGGGGCAATGAGCCTCTGCATCATTCTCATTCAGTAACTAATAATTGGCAGGGCGAATTTCCACTAAATAACGAAGTTAGTGATGGCTATGCCACAACCGCTCCTACTGGAGCATTTCCTGCAAACAATTACGGATTACACGATATTACCGGCAATGTTTGGGAATGGGTTTCAGATTGGTATCACCCTAACTACTACGCTGACAGCCCAAGTAAAAACCCTACTGGTGTAAGTATGAGCGACAGCCTCGACCCGCTAGAACCTGGATTGGCAAAAAGAAGTATTCGTGGTGGGTCATTTTTATGTAGCGATAATTATTGCGCAGGGTTTCGTGTTAGCGCGCGGATGCCAGCTGACCCAGGCACAGCGACAAATCATACTGGCTTTCGTTGCGCAAAAAAATCTAACATGTTGAAAAACCTTCTTGGGATCTAATCTAGTTCTAGATTTCTCGCGCAATTAATAGCTTCATTATTTCGTTGCTACCACCATAAATTTTTTGAATGCGACTGTCGGCATACATCTTGGCGATAGGATATTCCATCATAAAACCATAACCGCCAAAAAATTGTAAACATTCATCTACAATTTCACACTGCTTCTGAGTAGTCCACCACTTCGCCATGGCCGCAGAGGCATTATCAAGCTTTCCTTCCGCCAATTTCATTGCGCAATCGTCGACGAATACCCTTGCCAGCTTTGCCTCGGTGTAGCGCTCTGCCAATCGAAATTGTGTGTTTTGGAAATCGAGAATTCTTTTCCCAAATGCTTTACGTTCTTTTACATACTCGGAGGTTAAGCGCAGAGCCGTTTCGATAACGGAGCAAGCTCCTGCCGCTATAATTATGCGTTCTTGTGGAAGTTGTTGCATAAGTTGTACAAAGCCCTTCCCCTCAATTGTCCCAAGAAGATTCTCTACAGGCACTTTTACATCGTCAAAAAATATTTCCGCAGTGTCTTGAGCTTTCATGCCCAGCTTTTCGAGATTAGCACCCCGAGTAAAACCACCATCTCCTTCCACACTCTCAGTCTCAACAATTATTAAGGAAATTCCTTTTGCAGTTTCTGCGGGGTCAGTTTTTGCCACAACGCAAATCAAATCGGCAGTGCCACCGTTAGTCAAGAAGGTTTTTTGACCGTTGATTATATAATTCCGTCCATCATTGATTGCTGTTGTCGCTA
>CAWKZI010000329.1:0-3785 GCA_963854365.1 Gammaproteobacteria bacterium | reverse complement strand
CCAGTCTCATTAAGCCCATGGTCCTGGGCTATTTCATTAGCTTTTAGCAACATTTTTCCGAGTAATGCCTGATCGGAGTTATCAGCGCTTTTAACATCAGTCAGGTGCTTTTTGGGAATCATTAGGATATGAGTGGGGGCAGCTGGGTTAATATCGTAAAATGCATAGACATCATCATCGGAATAAACCTTGTTCGAGGGTATTTCCCCTGCGATAATTTTGCAAAATAGACAATCATCCGACATAGTTCTCTCCGTATTCGGGGACAAATTGAATAAGCTGTCAGCCATTCTATAACAATGAAGAGTTATATAGACAATCTAGCTATGCGCTTTCTATTATCAGCAGCCCTATTGATTACAAGTATTAATTGTTCAGCTCAGGAAGAGCTGACGCAATATGGTTTTCGAATAATTAACACTTTTCCTCATAATATTTCTTCGTTTACTCAAGGTTTGGTGTATCACCAGGGTTTTATTTACGAAGGAACAGGTAAAAATGGCTTGTCTACTTTGAGTAAACTGAATCTTGAAGATGCCGAAATCTTGATGTCGAAGAAACTCAGTCGGCGTTATTTCGGAGAAGGTATCGAGATATTTGATGGAGAGATCTTTCAGTTAACATGGCGCTCCAATATGGTTTTTGTTTACGACAAAGACAGTTTTGAGCAAACAGGTACCCATTATAATTCAACTGAAGGCTGGGGCTTAACCAGCGACGGCGAACATTTAATTCTTAGTGATGGCACAGCAACACTTCAATTTATTAATCCAGAAAATTTTGTTCCTGAACGGAAAATCGAAGTAATTCTCAATGGCAATGCTGTACAGAGTTTGAATGAACTTGAGTTCATTAATGGAGAAATCTGGGCTAATGTCTGGATGAGTGATTTTATACTAAGAATTGACCCGGCAACGGGAAATGTGAACTCCATCATTGATTTAACAGGTCTAGAAAATGAAACACTGCTGGGGAGTAACGAAGCGGTGCTAAATGGTATCGCTTGGGACTCAGAAAAGGAAAGGCTTTTCGTAACTGGTAAGCATTGGGCAAACCTTTTTGAAATTGAACTGATCCCGAAATAATTAATACATTGAGCCTGAACGCACGCAAAATTAAAGTGGTCAGATCTGAAAATGTGGTTACAGGAAAAAATTCAATTGGAATCACGAAATCAGGGTTTTCACCTAATCATTGAAGAAGTCTTGGGCAATCAGCTAGTATTGAAATCGACTAAGCAAGGTCTCGCTCGTTTTCACTCGCAATACACTTCAGCGTCTTTAAGTTTAAATGAAAGCGCCGATAGCTCCGTTCGTAAATACATGGGATCTCATTTTAATCAGTTAGTCGCAGAGGATACTTTTTGTTGCGAGCATATGTATGAGGGCCTAGATGATATGCCAGCCATATTGCATCTGAATTGTTGGCTGTGGAATGGCTTCTGCCCATTGCTGATAGCTATTTTCAGTCAGGTCCCAAGCAAGGACTCTATTTTGGTGCGCACCGCAATCTGGCTGATTCCAGAATTCTGTTAGTTACGTTGTAGGGGTCTTAAATCGATGTTTGCAGATGTGGGCATGCCGTTCCGGCTTATAACGCTTAGCTCCACCTTTAAGGCGCTGGTGTTAGTTCTAATCTCTGTTTCGCTAATATCTTGCGAAACAGTTGGTTATTATTCCCAAGCAGCGCGAGGGCAGTTGGCAATCGTTTTTGCTCGGGAAGATATTCGGTATTTACTTACTCAACAAGATTTGGAGCCTCTTTTGAGACAAAACTTCGATACTGTTTTATCTATAGGGGAGTTTGCCGACCAAAAGTTGGGCTTACCAACTAATGAAAATTATCTGACCTATGTGGATGTTGAGCGGGATCATGTTGTTTGGAATGTTTTCGCAACGCCGGAGTTTTCTACTAGTCCGTTAAATTGGTGTTACCCAATTGCTGGCTGTGTTGCCTATCGAGGCTATTTCTCTGAGCAGGCAGCTAAGAATTTTGCGGATAAATTACGCGAGCAAGGGTTTGACGTTTACACAGGTGGCGTTGATGCTTACTCAACTTTGGGTTGGTTTGATGATTCTCTTCTCAGCACTATTCTTAATCGACCGCCCTATCAACTCGCCGGATTGATTTTTCACGAACTCTCCCATCAAATCGTTTACCTACCAGGCGATACAACATTCAATGAAAGCTTTGCGACCACAATAGAAAGAGAGGGGTTGCGACGTTGGTTGCTAGCCAATAATGAACCTGAAATATTGGTCATCGCTGAGATTGATAGGCATCGGCAGGAAGATTTTGTCGAACTTATCACGCGCTTCAAGAATGAGTTCGACAGACTCTATCAAGAAGATTTGGATGCGATAATGATGCGCTACGAGAAGCAGAAATTGCAGATGGAGCTGTCGTCTGAGTATGTAAAGTTGAAACAAGAGTGGGGTGGCTATGCTGGCTATGATAGTTGGTTTAGTAGGTCCCTAAATAACGCACAACTTTCGACAGTGAGCTCTTACAATGATCTAGTACCGTTTTTTCTTGAGCTATTGCAAACAAACAATGGTGACCTGAGTAAGTTTTATGAAGAAGTCAAGAAACTGGCGGAATTAGAAAAGTCAGAATTGGATGAAATAACACTAGATTACCGCTAGCTGATGCGGCTAACGAATTATGCGATTTCGAGTTGTTTCAACCAAGTTGGCATAAAAACCTGAATCTGGATCTTTTTCTGCAGCTGCTTCGTAGGCCATGAGAGCGTCTTCGATACGTCCTTCTTGCTCCAAAATCCGGCCAAGACTGCGATCAAAAAATGCATTTTTAGCCATTATTTCTATAGCTGTTCTGTATATCAGAATAGCTTTTTCAGCTTCACCAGCATTGTTATAGGTATTAGCCATAACGTGGACTTGAGAATCGTTTTGAGGGTTAAGCTCAATAGCGCGGAGATCATACTGAATTGAGCTTTGGTAATTCTCACCTTCCCGCTCGAGTTGTCCCAGAGTAGAAACTGCGGCGATCAATCCAGCAGAAGTTTCTTTTTGTAGTTCGATGAATCGAGCAAATAATGGTTTTGCTTCTTCGTAGCGCTCAAGAAAATAATAAGTGTTGGCAAGATTACGAACGGCATCGGCTAAATTAGGATCTGCACTGATGGCTCGTCGGTACTCTTCAATAGCTTCCTCATAGCGTTCTAAATTGCTATAGGTATTTCCACGCCGGTACATCTTTTGCGCTAACTCTGCATTTATCGTTGGTCCGGTTCGCTCTACATTAAGCCCGCTATAGCGCTCGAGGACTGTGCTGGCAGCACCATTCTGACCATAGTTGTTCGCACTTAGTGCTAAAAGAGGCGCTAAGCTGAGATAGGCGAGAGTATTGCCGAAACCGATACGGACTTTCTTAGCTGGTTCTGGAACAGATTTTTTCATGAAAATGCGATTAAATTTAGTAATTTCACCAGCGCTAACTATAACTCATGGCTCTTTTTACATCCAGTAATAAAGTATTATTACAGCCTTGAAATATATAAAATATATCTATATAACAAACAGTTATGAGGGATCGATAAGGAGTGGAATAAGAATGATAAAGTGAGATAGTAGGCGAATATTACCTAAGAACTATCGATGGTTTTGCATTATTACGCTTTACCACACGGCCGATCGCTTTCGCAACATGGTAACCACCTTTATGCAATTCTACTAAACAGGGTTCAGCAGCCGATTCTGGAATACTCGCTAATAGTCCACCTGATGTTTGTGGATCAAACATTAATTGGTAGCGCATTTCTG
>CAWKZI010000328.1:0-3787 GCA_963854365.1 Gammaproteobacteria bacterium | reverse complement strand
CCACCAGACCTTATCGCCGCTGCCAGAGAAGCATTTACGTCTATTGGCAGCGAGCTCTCCTCCCTTAGCGGGAGCCTAACTGACCCTCTTGGTATTTCTATCGGCGATGTTAGTAACGTTGAAGCTGTAGCTGAAGATCAAGAAGTTGAAACTAGCACCCTAACCAACATGGCATCATTATTTTCCGGCCCTTTTGCCGCCTTTTGTTATCTCGTATTTGTCTTACTTTACGCACCCTGCGTAGCAGTTTTAGGTGCAGTAAACAAAGAAGCAGGTTGGCGCTGGACTATACTCATCTTCAGTTGGTGCACAGGCCTAGCCTACATTACTGCGACGGTAATTTATCAAATTGGCACTTTTTTTGTAAACCCCTTATTCTCCTCTATCTGGATTTTTTCTATGTTATCGATTCTATTCATATTCATCACGAATCTGAAAAAGCTATCGAGCAAAATGACACCCAAGAATAGAATCCAAGCTATTCAATTATAGCGGGAGTGCGACATTGCTGAAGTCTCATCAATCGGTAAGTAAATTTCCGACCCTTAAACTATTTTTACTTGCCTTTTGTATTATCTTTTCCGTCAAATTATTCCTGGCAAGTATACTGGATCTCTATAGCGACGAAGTTTTTTACTGGCAAGCTTCTACTCTGCCTGCCTTAGCATATAGTGATCTTCCATTCATGACTGCACTTCTTATTGGGGTAGGGTCATTAATGGAAAATGGCAGTACTCTTGCGGCCCGCTCCTTATTTTTATTTCTTGGTAGCTGTATTCCATTCTTAGTTTATTGGTTAGCGAAGCCAATAACAGATAAACAACAAGCGCTAGAGTCGGCTGCAATTTCTCTCTGCTTGCCTCTAGGTGCTTTTTTGGGCCTCCTAGCAGTGCCAGATGTCCCTTTACTATTTTTTGGAATATTCTCACTTGCTTGTTTTGAACGCGCGCTAAGGACCAATGATTTCAGGTATTGGTGCAGCACTGGGCTGTTAGTGGCCCTTGGCCTGAGCACACACTATCGCTTCTTTTTTTACCCCTCAGCGGCAGTTATATTTCTAAGCCTTACGCCAGTTACACGACAACATTGGGCTAACCCGCGACTCTGGGCCTGTATGGCTATTGCCAGCATCGGGCTAGTCCCGATCATATGGTTCAATTTAACCAATGAAATGAGTAGTGCTCATTTTTATTTTGTTGATAGACACCCATGGAAATTTCAAGCCAGCGGCCTTCTGCATCTGTTTAAACAAGCGGGCTTGGTTACTCCTCCGCTTTACGCTGTATTAGCCTTCACTGCATGGAAGCTTTGGCAATCAGCCAAAGAAGGTAATCAGCCAGCTACTTTATTGCTCTGTTTCGCTTTAACTAATCTCGCCGTCTATCCCCTGCTGGCTCCTTGGACAGATGCCACCAGTACATCAATCCACTGGCCATTGTCAGGATACTTCCCACTTCTCGTTTTTGTGCCCTCAGCTCTAAGGGATTTACACGAACTAATAGCTATACGCTGGAAACCCATTACTGCAAAATATCTCATTTGTAGCATCTTAGGTTTAGGTTTCTGCGGCAGTCTAATCGCCTTAGCTGGTATCGGATCTCAAGCATTTCAATATCAATTACAACCTCTAATTGGTACAGGAGTGCTGTCAAATAAAATGGCTGGCTGGGAAGAATTTTCTGAATTTACCGAAAAGCTACTTGCTGAGAAAATGCCATCTAGATTTTCCATCTTAGTCAGTGATAACTACTATACGTCTGCTCAGTTAGAGTTTAATGGACTCACTGCAAACGCCCTCACCCTCGATAAAGACAAGGCAGTACGTGACGGTCGAATCGCTCAATACCAACTATGGGGAAAAGATGAATCCAGTCTAATGGACTTCACTGGCAGGCCATTAATGTTTATTACAGAAGATTCCACACTAACTATCCCTGACAAACACTCTCTCTTAGATAGTATCTGCAAGCATGTGGACAGTATTGAATTAATTGATCAGCTATCACTCTTCAATGGCGACAAAACATTTAGCTTTTTTATAGCTAATCGCGTCGTCGACAGGGCTAATGATCCTGGCTATCGATCTTCCCCTTGTCCCTATCCACCGAGAGCTTGGATCGACCTGCCAATAGAAGGTGAATCCGTTCAGAATGACCTAATTATCACTGGCTGGGCATTTAACGAAGATTTGGGCATAGACAAAATCGAGCTAGTCATCGACCAGAACCCCATAGCCACACTTAACTACGGAATTGTTCGCAACGACGTAATCGAAGAAATTCGCGTAAAATCAGATCCTAATGCGCCAAACATCGGGTTTAACTATATATTAGACTCACACTCGATTGAAAATGGTACCCATGATATCGAAATTAAGATGATTGACTCTCTAGGTAATGCTACAAGTTATGGCAAACGTCAGATCAGAGTTAATAATTAATGATGATTAAGCTATAGTTCAAAAAATTTAAAAAGGGCTTAGAATTTCAACTGCAATCTTCCATTCCTCGCTATTAGTAAACCGCCATAGCCGAAGATAACTCGTCTGAAATCCTTGATCTGCCTCATCACCACTAGTAGCCATAGTGCCATAGGTATAGCCCATCTCTTTTGATGTCGATAAATAACCACCAACATAACTTAGGGTAATCGGGTTTGTAGTAAATAGCTGGCTATCCAAGTATGCACCGTACACCGAGCTAGCTGCTTCGGCGCCAACTGCTGGAGCCATGCCTGGCAAGTAGACTCTGGCATTCTCCAGTCCATATCTGAGTAATGCTCGTTGTCCTCCACGAAAATTAATCGACAACCCGAAGAGATTGTCGGCATCAATTAGATCCTGCAACGTGTGAGCAGCATCGCTTACAATTTCCGGATGGGCAGTTTCTTCTATTACCGGCTGTGTATCTTCGAAATTAGGCTCTACTTCTAGGCTCAAAACCCCTGGGATATTTACTACGATATCTGCCATTAACTGCCAACTTAATTCCTGTTTACGCCAAATTGAAACCATGTGACCCCACGTATCATTCGGGTTATCTTCATCTCCTATAACAATTAGAGGTCCTGCAGAAAGACCCAAATCACCATCCTTAGATACATCTACATAATGTGCCTTCCAGCTAATTTCGGGCCCTTGAAAATTATCTATAGCATAAATGTCCTGGGCATCTTTCGGCCCGCCTTGACGAAATACTACAGAATCCTCGCCGAGAAATTCCCGAAATGCTGAGGCCCGACCCACCCGAGAAGCATTATCGGAAAAGGACTGGTCTCTCGCTGCCAACTCAAACCAGTATTGTCGCTGGGTCCGTTCCTGGGCATTTAACGAGAAAAATGTGCTTAGGACTAAGCAGACAAGGAGGCTTTTGATGAGATTAGAGGGCTGATTAACCATGATGCTCTTTTGGAAATTAGTCGACTAAGGGAATACTAGCCGCATTCTTGTATCATATATAGAAAGAAATAAATATTGCCAAGTATTTGGCCACCTACTCCATTGAAGATTATATTAAAAATAAGCTCTGGCTTAGAATGTTTTGGAGCTCTTGAATTTACAGAATTCCACTTTGTATCGTAGCCAAGAATTTATTCTATCTTCGAAGAATCTAACGTCTTTTTCATTCATGACCAGGTTAATTTTTTTAATATCAATCTCGACAGAAACTATTCGAGCTACATACTACATACCGAAGAAAGTTAGCGCGAACCAAAACCCCCATAGATTGCTTGCTTACCAGTATGCAATAGCTATCTTATTTACAACGCTCGGCCTTGAATCCCTCTA
>CAWKZI010000327.1:0-3788 GCA_963854365.1 Gammaproteobacteria bacterium | reverse complement strand
ACTAGGCTTTGGATTTCCTAATCAAAAAGCAATGAACATCGCCATGAGGCTTGGTCTTTATGAAAAAACAGATGATTTTGTTGAACTGGTTTATGACGCAAAGGTCGAAAGAGAGCAACTGAGTAACCATTCAGAAATGGCTTTTTTAAGAACTAAGAGCTATGAGATTGTTCCGCTTGATATAAATGATGCCGGACACAAGCAACAAATGATTCGCCTTTGGGAGTCAATGCTGGAAGGATTTAACAACAGTATTATAGGATTAAGAGATATTAATTATCTGAAGTATCGCTATTTCGACCATCCATTCGCGAAATCTGCTCAATACCAATGCCTGCTCATAGGTACTAAGAATCAATCAACAGGCATCGCGGTGCTAAAAACTCATGGCAGTCATAAATTATTAATGGACCTTATCTGCTCAGTCACTTCGATAAAAATGAATATATCTATATTAAATCAATGGCTTAGCGATTCTTCGGAAGAGCGCAAGCTGAAGGTTTGGATTACCAAAGCTTGGCTAGATCAAATTCAGCTACCCGGGGCGATTGTGAATGAATTGGGTATTGAGATACCCTGTAATACGTGGAATCCAGGACCAACTTCACAACTTCTTTGTGGCCAATGGTGGTTGACCGCGGGAGACATGGATTTCATTTGAGCTTTCAACGAGCTCAAAACGCGGGGCTAAAAATCAGCCTATAGCTAGCGTCCTAATAAAACTAAAAAGCAATCCAATAACGGGATCAAGATCGACAATGAGTGAGCAAAATATTTACGAACAATCACTGGATATGAATGCAGCAAATTTTGCTCCACTCACTCCGCTAAGTTTTCTAGAGAGGGCTGCCCGGGTTTATCCTGATCGCCTGTCGATTATCCATGAAGAGACAAAATATACTTGGGCTGAAACTTATAACCGCTGTTGCCTATTAGCATCATCATTACAAAAAATGGGCATCGGGGTGGGGGATACTGTTTCCTTTATGGGTGCGAATACACCTGAAACATTTGAGGCGCATTTTGGCGTGCCGATGACCGGTGCAGTGCTTAATGCATTAAATGTCCGTCTCGATGCAAAAGCCATCGCCTTTATACTCGATCATGCGGAAACGAAAGTGCTCTTCACTGACAGAGAGTACAGTGTCACCATAAAAGCAGCGCTTGAATTAGTAGAAAATAAGCCCGTGGTAATTGATATAGATGATCCCTATTATCAGGGAGGCGAGTTGCTGGGAGAAAGAAACTATGAACAAGTGCTCACCGATGGCGATGATGACTATTCTTGTTTTCAAATCGCCGATGAATGGCAGGCCATATCATTAAATTACACGTCAGGCACAACAGGCGATCCTAAGGGGGTCGTATTTCATCATCGAGGAGCATATCTCAATGCCGTTTCAAATGTACTTTGTTGGGACATGGTTTCTCATCCAGTTTATCTTTGGACTTTGCCGATGTTTCATTGCAACGGTTGGTGTTGGCCTTGGAGCCTAGCTGCTGTAACTGGAACCAGTGTTTGTTTAAGGCACGTTCGAGACCATGCTATTTTCGAAGCTATTAAAAAATATAAGGTTTCACATTTTTGTGGCGCACCAGTAGTGCTAAATACATTGATTAATGCTGCAGATGAATTAAAGCAGGGAATCGACCATAAAATATCAGCAATGACTGCAGGCGCGGCACCACCGGCAGCAGTTATTGCTGGAATGGAGAATCTTGGATTTAGCGTGACCCATGTCTATGGGCTTACAGAAACATATGGACCCTGCGTGGTGTGCGCACCCCAGGAAGAGTGGGCAAAACTGAGCATAGATGATCGAGCGGAATTACTGGCACGGCAAGGTGTGCGAGCGCCATTGCAGGATGAGTTAATGGTAGCAGACCCCGAAACCTTAGAGCCCGTGCCCCGCGATGGTAAAACCATGGGCGAAATTTTTATGCGTGGTAATTTAGTGATGAAAGGGTATCTGAAAAACCCCAAAACAACTGAGGCTTCATTCGCAGGGGGTTGGTTTCACTCAGGTGATTTAGCCGTATGGCATCCAGATGGCTATACTCAGATTAAAGATCGTTCGAAGGACATTATTATCTCCGGCGGTGAAAATATTTCTTCTCTTGAGGTAGAGTCAGTATTGTTTAAGCATCCTAAAATTTTGGAAGCTGCCGTTGTGGCCACCACTGACAAAAAATGGGGCGAAGTGCCCTGCGCATTTGTTTGTCTGAAACCTGGTCAGGAAATGAGTGACCAAGAACTGATTGCCTATTGCCGAGAAGAATTAGCAGGATTTAAAATACCAAAGAAGGTAGTATTTGGACCAATTGATAAGACTTCCACTGGTAAAGTGCAGAAATATTTATTAAGGGAAAAAGCAGAAGAAGTTGAACTGGCTGTTAATAAGTAACTGAGAGGGGTTTTGCTGTTTGGTAATTTTAGATAAATCGAAACTGAAACCTAAGAATTTAAAAATCGGATAATTGATTTAATATATTAAACCTAGGAGTGGAACTATGAAGAATTTAACCATTGGTGCTCTAGTGGCGCTGTTTCCAATGCTGATGTCCTTTCAAATATTAGCCGCTGATGCACCGGAAAACATTACCGTAACCAGTAATGTTTTCGATCACCACGGTATGGTGCCAGAAGCATATTCAGCTTACGGAGATAATACTTCTATCGATCTAAGCTGGGATAATTTGCCTTCCGGTACGGTTCAACTCGCAGTCATTTGCGATGACCCCAAAGTTGTTGAGCTTGGAATGATGCCAGCGCCTTTCGTTCACTGGGTGGCTTACAATATTCCAGTCAGTGCCCAAGGCTTGCCCGCAGGCCTGCCCTCAGATGCAGAAGTATCTGGAGTTGCTGGTCTCGAAGGGATGATTAATGGTCTAAATGGCACTAGCCGTCCCGGTTACTTTGGCCCTCGTCCCCCAGTTAATGGTCAATTGCATGCTTATCATTTTCGCGTTTACGCAATTGACGCTGACTTAGGTTTAGACACTGGATTGAACAAAGATGATTTGCTTGCTGCTATCGATGGACATGTATTGGCAACAGGGATGCTCATGGGTCATTATGAGCGGAAGGAACAATAGGGCTGGGAATAAGCGGAAAGAAAATCGAGTGCAAAAAGCAGGTCAATTAGCCTGCTTCTTTGTAACTTTGGTTGCCAAATTTCTCGATAAATACCACTGGGTATGATGAATCTTTATTTCAAAAGAACATCAAATCAATAGTGTTCTATAAAATAGCCCAACGACTGCATCTTCGTCTGTGATTAGATTCACTTCCCAATAGAGGTAAATATCGCCTCGCATTATGGAACTACTGTCGATTGTTAAAACCGAAAACTCTATGTTCCAACTAAGAAATCCACCATGCCAAGCTCGATTCGGTTTATGAATAATATCTCCTTCAATAGTGTTGCAATCACGAATTTCAATATCACCGTTTAGTGCTAAAAAATTTCTCCAATGATCATGCCACGTAGTTCTATTTTTCATCGACTGCTACTATTTCATCTCTTATAGTTGAATCTTTTCGGGTAGAAATATCGCCGATAGTAGTTTTTGTGTCGTAAGCTAATTCAGGGCGATGAGCTTGTTAAGTGGTAATACCCAATAAAACAAATAGATACTAATTTTCGATAATCTGATCACCTATTTCTTGGCTAAACTTTTTATATGAGCCTAGAGAATTTGGCTAATTCTCTGGTTATCTTTACAGCTATTCGGCTATGGGATAATGTGCCATGAATATTAGTTTCTGAATCGACTTCTTTTACTAA
>CAWKZI010000326.1:0-3798 GCA_963854365.1 Gammaproteobacteria bacterium | reverse complement strand
TAACAGAATCAATTTGCGATGCAAATAAGGTAGTTGCCTGCCATATTCGCTGTATAACTTGAAATAAGGCCCCTTTGCCCGTCCCTTGCCCAGAGCGCAGAACGATCATCACACCGGGTTTTTCTTTGGGGCATTGAAGCATGTGAGCGAGAAACCCTATGAGATATTCGTATTTCTTGACGTCCGAATCGCAAATAATAGTGTAGATATGTGACTTAATAAGACTCCAGTCACCTTTTTGTGGGCGGATAGGCGGCTCAGCCCACAGGTTGAGTTCGGAGTTAGAGCTCTCGCCTGGCCGAAAGCAAATCTTTCGGAATGCCTGAGTAGTACGTTGAATGAAAAAGTTTTTAACGTCGTCATTCTCAGTGGTTATTATGGACCGCCCTTGGAGGTGTCTTCTCATCAATATTTTTGCATCGGAAAGTTTGTATAGGTTTAGATTTGTGTCTCCTCTTCCGTCTTGTATCTCAGCAACTTGCTCTAGGTCTATTACTCTTAATTCGCCGCCAATCTCACTTAGCGCGAATCTAGCTTGAAGTATCAACAATCCATTGACCTCAACAACTTGCTTATCCGCAGCGACTATGTGCGTGTTGAGACCTTCAGGGGCTCCCACTACCGCGGTGGTTGGCTCAAACATCCCGATCTCGGGCACTAAGCCCTCAAAGGGATTAACCTCCTCGTACTCCAGCTTTGGATTCTGCCAGTCAGGGTGGGTTCTAGCCAAAGACAGTAGGTGACTTATTCCGTAGCCATCAGGCTTACCTTTAAGTTCATTTAGGGCTCGATCAAAACGCGCATTACATTCGTCACAGTTGTAATCAGGATAGGTAATACCCGCATAGTCCCCTGAGCTGTATGACTGAAAATAAGCACATCCTTCCTCGCCGTAGACTCTTGCCAGCACGTTAACCGTATCTGACCAAACCTGCTCATCGACGTGATCCACACAAGCCAAAACCGCCTCTAGAGAGGATTTAGACAGCTTGCTATAAGATGTATTGGACGAGGTTGATATAGATGTTTGAGCCGGTTTACTTGGAGTAGTTGTACCGGAACCACCGGTGCTCGTCGCCCAGTTATTTAGGTGATCTAAGGTGGTATCCAATTCAGCGCTTGATAAAAACTTAATAGCGTCTGTCGACGGGCTAAAAAGCTGACCTGTTAAAGTCAAAAACCCATTGCAGCTGAATACCTCGATCTCTCGATGGACATATTTAGTAACGTCTGGGTACTCATCAGCAAATTCCGAAGGCCCAAATTTGATCTTGTATTTGCTCTGGGGTACTCGATCGCAAACAAAAAAGTATTTGAAACCAGTTCCACTAGGAGATATCTCAGTATACGAAGGAAATGACTCTACAAAGCTCACAACACCATCATCAACTTCATCTCCATCTGATTTAGCGAAGCCATCAAAGTCTAAGCACCACAGATAACCCTCAGCCTTATCTACATTAACTTTTATACCGCCCAGAAGGCTCACCCCCAAGCCTAAATCCTTCGCCTTAGAGAGCTTCTCCTTAGCAGATTCAAAAGGCATAAGTGCTTCAGCAGTGTCATAGGGAGTCTTAGCCCCTGCACTTAAAACAGGCGACTTACTCATTTTCCCATCGCCCCTATTAAAATTTTCCCAGAGAATAAATGACTCCAGCGCTTTTAACTCAAGAGGGATTTGATCAGGATAAACCTGCATTAAACACTCCCCCCTTTATCTAACCTGGTCTCTGCCTTGCGAAGTAATCCAATGTGCTTCTTCATTGTTCGCTTCATATGCCTTTTAAACTGCTTCTCTGAAGGTTCCCTAGAGTCCATTTCCATCATCGCAATACCAGACCAAAGGATCATTTCTACCTGAATTTCGTCCAGAACAGCTTGCGGTAATTTATTCATTAGGCGTTCAGCATCATTAGGTATCTTTATCATTTTGACACCTCATCTATCAGTTGGTCGATGTCTTCTGCGCGCCACATAGTACAGCGAGAGCCAAGGCGAATAGGCTGAGGATACTCTCCTAGCTTTACACCAGCCCACCATTTTGATTTGCACACAGGGAACCGCTCAAGGACTTGGGGCAGCCTCAGCAGAGTTCTATTTTGGATGTTTTGTTCCATTTATTTCTACTCCTCATGTCGGTATGAGAATCATAGAAACAAACAAAAAAGCAACATGCAATAGCTAAACCGGGGGACACCTGATAACACGTTAAGGTGTGATACTTTCCAGCAATGGCGGGCCTTCTAGGCTATAAATTAAAAATGACCAAAATAGCAATATTAGTCATAGTGGTAATTTCAAAACTATTTTATTGGATACTATTCCGTAATTCATCTAAATAATCAGCCCACTTCTGCATCATCTCTTTTCGTTGAGATAAGTATTTAGTCCGATTGTAAGCTCTGCCATTGGGATCCTTAACCGCGTGCGCAAGCTGATGCTCAATAAAATCCGGACGGTAGTTAAGCTGCTCGTCGAGAATCGTCCTAGCCATAGCCCTAAAACCATGCGCGGTCATCTGGTCGTTCGTATATCCCATTGTCCTTAACGCTGTTCTAACGCCATTCTCGCTTAAAGAACGACTAGCCCCTCTTGCGCTTGGAAATACAAACTTACTGATGCTCTTAAGGGATTGCATATATTGCAAGACTGCCACTGACTGACTGCTTAGGGGGACTATATGAGGCTGTTTCATTTTCATTTTAATTGCAGGTATCTCCCACTGCACATCATTCCAATTAATCTCTGCCCATTCCATATGTCTGATTTCTCCGGGTCGCTGAAATAGTAAGGCAGATAATTGAAGGGCAGACTTCACCACTGGAGTGCCCTGAAATGAATCGATAGAGAGCATAAGATTTCCCACTTCGGCGGGATCGGTTATAGCTGCATGATGCTTCTTAACGTGAGATTGTAAAGCGCCAGTTAAATCACGGCTCGGATCACTTTCAGCTCTGCCAGAGGCAATTGCATACCTGTAGATAAGTCCAACTGTTTGCTTGGCACGGTGAGCTATATCAACTGCCCCTCTGGCTTCTATTTTTCTAAGAACGGAAAGCAATTCTGGCACTGAAATACTTTTTATAGGACGAGCCCCTATAAAAGGGTAAAGGTCTTTCTCAAGAATTCGGAGACTTCGAACCTTGTAGCTAGCCGATTTATCTACCATCTTTTTCTCAAACCACTCTCGACCGACAGCCTCGAAGCTATTCCCCTGCTCCAAATATCTCCCCAATTTTTTATCCTTCTTTTTAGCACTCGGATCCTGACCTGACGCAATAGCTTGCCTAGCCTGTTGATGCAATTTACGTGCACCGGCTAAACTAATATCGGGGAATACACCCAATGCCAGTGTCTTGCGTTTAGCTGCATAACTATAATCATAACGCCAGTATTTACTGCCCGAAGGATAGATAAGTAGATACATTCCACCTGAATCAGCTAGCTTGTATTGCTTTGCTTTAGGCTTTGCTTTGACAACGGCTGTTGCTGTTAACTTAGACATAAGATTTTACTCACCAATATTTACGGTATAAAAAGCCATGAGATATAAAGTACCGCAATTTGTACCGTATTTACTCCGGGATTGTACCGGATTCAAATGGACTGCTATGGACTAAGTATAAACAAAAAAGCCCTGAATAACAGGGCATTGAGGACATTAGTGGATACTAATGGATTGATATGTGGTCGGGACGGCAGGATTTGAACCTGCGACCACTACACCCCCAGTGTAGCGGTGTAACGCTGTAAGCCATTGAAAAATATAAGGAAAGTGCTTTTTACGGATGTTAAAAG
>CAWKZI010000325.1:0-3811 GCA_963854365.1 Gammaproteobacteria bacterium | reverse complement strand
TGAGGAAAGCTAACAGTTTCCCAACATCTCTAAGCCCTTCTAAATCTTCTTGGCCCATTGCCAGCGCGATACGTCGAGTATTACCAAACAAGTTAGCCAGTAACGGGATATTTGAACCTTTTAGGTTTTCAAATAACAGAGCAGGGCCACCTTGACGGAGAGTTCGGTCACTAATTTCAGTTACTTCTAAATAAGGATCAACTTCTGAGCGAATACGAACTAATTCGCCTTCAATTTCCAGAAGTTTAATAAAATCTCGCAAGTCTCTGAATGCCATGGATGGTTTGTTTGCTTAGTCGGCGGGTTTGGTGAGGAAATAGTTCTTAATTAAATTTTTATGTACGTTTCATCGAGTTAAAAAACTCTTCATTTGTCTTAACAGCTTTTAGTTTATCTAAAATAAATTCAGTAGCTGCAACATCTTCCATTGAGCTTAATAATTTTCGCAGTATCCACATGCGTTGCAACTCTTCCTCGGTCGTCAACAAGTCTTCGCGACGAGTTCCTGATCTCCGTATATTGATTGCTGGATAAACACGTTTTTCAGCAATTTTACGATCGAGATGCAATTCCATATTACCCGTGCCTTTGAATTCCTCATAGATTACTTCGTCCATCTTCGAGCCAGTATCAACTAGCGCCGTGGCAATAATCGTTAGGCTGCCACCTTCTTCCAGGTTTCTGGCTGCGCCAAAAAACCTTTTCGGGCGCTCAAGAGCATGAGCATCGACACCGCCGGTAAGTACCTTGCCAGAAGAGGGAATTATGGTGTTATAGGCTCTCGCCAATCGAGTAATTGAATCAAGAAGAATTATTACATCTTCTTTGTGTTCAACAAGTCTTTTGGCTTTCTCAATAACCATCTCAGCAACTTGGACGTGGCGAGAAGGTGGTTCATCAAATGTACTAGCAACAACTTCACCACGCACTGAACGTTGCATCTCTGTCACTTCTTCTGGTCGTTCGTCGATCAGTAAAACGATTAGCCTACATTCAGGGTTATTCTTAACGATCGACTGTGCCATATTTTGTAAAATAAGAGTTTTGCCAGCTTTAGGTGGAGAGACAATTAGGCCTCGCTGCCCCTTCCCAATGGGTGCAGTTAAATCTATAACTCGAGAACTAAGATCTTCAGTGCTGCCGTTCCCAACTTGCAAGGGTAAACGTTCATTGGGAAAGAGAGGAGTGAGGTTTTCGAAAAGAATTTTGTGCTTGGAATTATCAGGCTTATTAAAATTAACCTCAGCGATTTTTAGTAATGCGAAATATCTTTCGCCATCTTTTGGCGGTCTTATTTTCCCTGCCACCGTATCACCAGTACGAAGATTGAATCGTCTAATTTGACTTGGCGATACGTAAATATCATCAGGTCCTGCTAAGTACGAAGAATCAGCTGAGCGTAAAAAACCAAAACCATCTTGTAATATTTCTAGAACGCCATCCCCATAAATATCTTCACCATTCTTGGCATGTTTTTTTAGGATCACAAACATGATGTCTTGTTTGCGAGTTCGAGAGACATTTTCTAGTCCCATTTCGTGTGCGGTAGCAACCAAGTCTGCGATCGGTTGTTGTTTTAATTCTGTTAGATTCATTTATGAGGTCTTCTTATTAGGATAGGGTGTAGAGGTGTTTTGTATTGTGGGTGATCTGACGAAGCCACCAATGAGCTCTAGTCAAAGTTTCATAGATATTTTAATAGGTAATTCTAAAAGGAATTGATTATTGAAAAATTTATAAGGCTAGTTAGCTCTAGAACTGAAGATTAAGATCTATTAATCGTCAATTCGGTAGTAAAATTAAGTAGAGAGCAGGTAAGGTTTCTGTGAAAAGCTGTATCTTTATTATTTTTATCTTATTTCTAGCAGGTAGGTTCTCTAATTCCCAATAATCTTTCTAAATATAGACTTACTCTACATATGTGTCCACAAAAATTATGTGTTCATCTCTCCACAAAACCAATAAATTAAACTTGTTCTTCGCTCACTCCGAAGTGATATAGCTAAATAAAAATTCGGGTAAATGATCTAAGATCACTGCATTCAGGGCTTTGGGGCTTAAAATTCCACATATTGTGGAATCAACGAGACAACGCATTAAACGCAATTTAAATAGCGCTGTCAATAAAAGCAGATAGTTGAGATTTTGAGAGAGCCCCTACTTTAGTACCAGCAACCTCACCATTGTTGAACAATATCAATGTTGGTATACCCCTGATACCATATTTTGGAGCGGTGTCAATATTTGCATCTACATCCATTTTGCAAATTTTGAGTTTGCCGTCGTATTCGTCGGCAAGTTCTTCAAGGACTGGGGCGATCATTTTGCATGGGCCGCACCACTCTGCCCAGAAGTCCACGAGTACCGGGCCTTCTGCTTGCAATACATCTTGATCAAAACTGTTGTCAGAAATGTGAACGATATTTTCGCTCATTAGTTTTTTCCTATGTTGTTAAAGAATTCTTAAGCTAAAAGGGTGTTGTTCCGTAGGTCTATGTTCCCAGAAGCCAGTTTAAGTAGGCATATGATAAGGCCAAAACTTGAGGATTCAAGTGGCAATCCATTGGAAAGCCAAAGAACCTAAAAATTAATAGCTAAGATTTCAGCAATGCAGCTGCCTTTTTAGCAAAGTATGTCAAAATGGCATCAGCACCTGCGCGCTTGATGGCAACGAGTGATTCAAGCGCCACAGCATCCTCATCGAGCCAGCCCTTTTCAACTGCAGCCATATGCATGGCATATTCGCCACTTACTTGATAAACAAAAGTAGGCACTCGAAACTCGGTTTTTACTCGCTGCACGATATCTAAGTATGGCAATCCGGGTTTAATCATGACCATGTCGGCACCTTCAGCCAGATCCAGGGCTACTTCCTGTAACGCTTCATCACTGTTGGTGATATCCATTTGGTAGCTATATTTGTTCCCGCTTCCGAGCTTGCTACTGGAGCCAACTGCATCTCGAAATGGGCCGTAATAACTTGACGCATATTTCGCAGAATAGGCCAATATTCGAGTATAGATTTGCCCGTATTCTTCTAACATTAGGCGAATAGCACTAACCCGTCCGTCCATCATGTCCGAAGGAGCGACGATGTCAGCGCCGGCTTGTGCATGAGAAAGTGCTTGTTTCGCTAGAACTTCGACGGTTTCCTCATTCAGCACGTAACCTGTGTCATCAATGATGCCGTCTTGGCCATGAGTAGTATAAGGATCAAGCGCGACGTCTGTGATGATACCTAATTCGGGTTGAGCTACTTTTAATTCCTTAATGGCTCTTTGGACTAAGCCATCGTCATTAAAAGCTTCGCAGCCATTAATAGTTTTTAATGAATCATCTAGTGACGGAAAGAGAGCAATAGCAGGAATATTCAAATCAATAAGTTCCTGAGCTTCTTTCAGTAGCTCATCGATGCTGAGTCTGAACATGCCAGGCATAGACTCGATAGGCTGTCGCTGTTTCTCGCCTTCAACAATAAAAATCGGGAATATCAGGTCATCTGTCGTCAATCGAGTTTCGCGCATTAATCGTCGGCTAAAGTCGTCACGGCGCATCCGGCGCATGCGTGTAACAGGAAACTTTCGACTAAAATCAAATTCTGACACGTTTGGAATCTCTTAACTTATTTGCTATTAGCGTTTATATTCCACAATCCTGCCAAATATGGCCTGATTAATGTTCTGTAGAAGACTTATAGCATATCGTAAATTGATAGCAAGAATAAACGCTAGATATCAATTTGCATCTGTATTTGAGCGTAAAAAGAAATTGAACCCCAACCGAATCAAAGGAACTCCCATTAAGTGAATAA
>CAWKZI010000324.1:0-3811 GCA_963854365.1 Gammaproteobacteria bacterium | reverse complement strand
GAATAACAAATCAAAGCGATTAAAAGTGTGAAGCTACTTGAACATTTTCATTTTACTTCAAATATTAATCCATTTTTCATTGTGACCGTAGCAAAAAATTCTCTGCCTTGGTATCACGGCTGCTTAATTATTTGTTGATCCGATATTTTAATGAGCTGTTTATGAGTCTAAAAGCCTGCCTATTAAATTGCGGAAGCTGGCTCATGACTGACATCACTAGCATTAAACTCTCTGGTCCATGATGCAAATTCCAACATAATGCCATCGGGATCTTGAAAATAAACGGAGCGAACGAATGTTGATTCAGTGATTGTAGCACTAGCCCCTCTTTCCGAATCATCATGATTCACTATTTGGGTTACCTCAACACCGGCTTCTTCTAGTTTTTTTTGATATTCCTCAATTTTTTCTTCTGGCACATCGAAGGCTATGTGATTCATAGATGCGTGCGCGGACGCTATGGAGCCCTTACCGACTATTGCTGCGGGATGACTAACACCGGGCTGCGCATCTGGAGCATCCGGAAACCAAAAAAAAGCGAGGGAATCTCCTTTGCCAATATCGAAGAAAAAATGCTGCCCCATTCCATTGGGCAGCTCAATGGTCTTGGTCAGCGGCATGCCGAGAATTCCTGAATAAAATTCTACGGTCTTTTTCATATCTTTGCAGACTAAAGCCAAGTGGTTGACGCCGCGTATTTCAAATTGATCGTTTACAGGCATATTCTATCCTTTTTTATTCTATTCTTCATTTTTCAGTCACTAATCCTACTACCATTAACTTTATATTTAAATAAAGTCAATGGCTTTCATTTCTGGTATTGTCATCGGCTAGTTTAATCAATCAGAAAAAGCAGTCTAATAATTTAATAAGGAGAATCCATGCCGCGGCTTAGAGGTGTTTCAAAAAAAAATGCAAATGAAGTTGTAGGGAAATTTTATCAAGCGCTGTTTGGTGATCGCGACCCAGTAGAAGAACCGGGCACAGCGACAGGTACTCCAGGGAATTGGTGGACGGTATTCGCATTGGTTCCGTATATTTTCGAGCATGCTACAAGTCACTTTGGAATGTTTGGTATGTTCGCCGAAAAAAGCATCAGCCAATTGGACCCCATTACGAGAGAGCTCGGCATTCTTCGGGCAGGGTATACACAGGGGAGCCAATTTGTATTTTCTCAACACTGTAAGGTAGCGCGACGCTTTGGTCTAAGTGACGAAAAAATTTCTGCCATCCCTCATTGGCAAGTTTCTTCTCTATTCGATGGAAAAGAGCGCGCTATTCTCGCCTGGGCAGATGCATTGATATTACAAGGCGGTCGATCTTCAGATGAATTGTTCGAAGCCCTGCACTCACACTTGTCCGACGAGGATGTTTTAGAGCTCACTTACCACGTAATGGGATACAATTTACATGCTGTTTGCTGTAAAGCGCTGCGGCTGGAATATGACGATGTTCCGGAACGAATTCGCGAAGTTCCAATCCCTTCAGATGGCGAGGCGGCAGATTGGGCTGGAGCTGCGTGGAAGGAGTAACAGCTTTTTAATCTAGACACCCGTCTTCGATGTTTTTGGGAATTCGAAAAGGAGGTACTTATTAAACATATTCTGAAAGCCCAGTTAGTTCATTGTACTCATCAAAAGTTAGAAGCTCATTAGCTTGCTGAACTTTACCAGTTTCCGCTAATGCGGAATAGCACTGTTGCAAGGCTCTGGAAACTGATAGTAAAGCAGTGACCGGTCGCAATACTATTTGAAAACCAAGGTCAGCTAGGTCATTCGCTCCAAGTACTGGAGTTTTCCCTCCTTCGACCATATTGGCAACTAGCACAGCATCGGGGAATTCATTCTTGATAGTTGTCATTTCTTCAATCGATTGAGGTGCTTCAATAAATAGGATATCAGCACCAGCCTTTAAAAAGGCCTCACCGCGTCGAAGGGCTTCCTTCAAATCATGAGTCGCCCGACTATCTGTTCGGGCAACGACCAGAAAATGGTCAGAAGTTCTTGTCTTTATTGCCATAGAAATTTTAGCAACGGCTTCGCCTAAATCTACCACTTGTTTGTTTTCCATATGACCACAGCGCTTAGGAATAACTTGATCTTCAAGTTGTATAGCCTGAACGCCAGCTCGTTCATAAGAAGAAACCAAGCGCGCAACATTGTACTCACCCCCATAGCCATTGTCGCCATCTGCTATCACTGCAGTATCACCGACTGAAGATACAATTTGTCCAGCTCTTTCGATCATTTCAGATGCGGTGACAAGGCCAATATCTGGTTTGGCTAACAAAGATCCAGCAACGGCGAACCCAGACATATACAGAGCATCGAATCCTACTTGTTTTGCAATTAACGCAGACAAGGCATCGTATACACCTGGTATTAAAATAGTTTTCTTTGCCTTGAGAAGGTCTTTGAGCATCTTACTTCCTAGTTGCTGTTGTTAGATATGTTGACTTCAGTCTCTTTCTTCAGTTATTTGCCAGCGAAATTTTCAGCTCCGCTTCCAGCGAAAAATTTTCCTGCTCTAGCGCCGCATAAAAAAATGTGATGCCCGAAGCCGGCATCGGTAAAGCCCTATTCTATAGGCATACATATATATTTGAAAATCTGTTGTACCCTGGTCGTATCAACAAAACATTGATACCCCTCCCCTGAAAGCTACTGAAGGCGGCCTTACCTGTAATATTGCTTCCATTTTCAAGACACCGATTACTCTTAATAGCACTGCAGATTTTTCATATTATTTAAGGGGCTGAACGAACCCACATTTTAGCGATTACAGTACTACCCGGCGCAGCGCCGCCTGCGACATACATCTTATCGCCGATGATTGCCCCAGCTGGTGAAGACAAGGGCTCCGGTAATTCTCCAATTTTCTGCCACTCTCCACCCTCAGCCAAACTCAATATGTCTCCATCTCGTGATTTAATTCCTCCGGCAGGAGTGGTATGTCCACCGAGCATATAGATCTGCTCATCGTGCACAAACGTTGCGCCCTCGGCGTGAGAATGTCCTTTCGGCAAGTTTGGCCCACTGCTCCAAGAATCGCTTTGTGGATCATAAATATCGACTCTCGATTGATCCAGCTGCGCGCTGTCATGGTGAAATTGACCTCCAATGGCGTAAATTTTTTCATTTAATACAACGGTAGAAAATTGATTACGTGGAACAGGCATACCGCTGGCATTAGTCCATGTGGCGGATCCTTTGGCCCACTCATCAAGGTCGAGGACCCAATGATCGCTAGAGTCTGTATCTCGATCTGCCATCAATCCACCAAAATAATGCATTTTTCGATCTACTATTGCTAATCCTCCGCCAGCTCTTGATTCTGGTAACAAAGGCGCCGCAGTGTAACGATTCAGATCGACATCATAGCTCCACACTTCAGCAATGGCATGGCCTTTATAGCCGTCTTTAAAGCCCCCAGCAAACCAAACGATACGCCCGTCGAGCACTGCATTCATGTGAGTTATTGCGCTGGGAAGTTCTTGGATGAGCGTCCAACTGCCGTCTTTCGGATTGTATACCTCTGCGCGCTTGCTACTGATCACGCCCAGTGTATAGCCGCCAAAGACATAGAGTTTTCCGTCGAGTACAACTGTGCCTGGCTCCCATTTCCCCACTGGCATATCAGCTAATGGATGCCATTCCGCAGAGCTTTGCGCCTCCACAGAAGTGCTAGCCACAGGTATTGCAAAAATAAAGAGAAGCAAAGCGGCTGTTCCTAAATGCCGAGATGTCTGCAATGTAAGTTTTTGTTGATTCATTGTTGTCTCCGAATCTATGTGATTGCGTCTTAGTATCTA
>CAWKZI010000323.1:0-3814 GCA_963854365.1 Gammaproteobacteria bacterium | reverse complement strand
TCGTCCAACTCCTGCGAACTGTTTAATTCCGCTCTTGATAGCCTTATCCTTGATGCCTTCATCACTAGCTATTACGATAGCCGCTGTCGCATTCAATGCATTGTGTTTACCAGGCATATTCAGAGTCACATTTAGCACAGATTTTTTATTTGGCCTCCTCACTTGAAAATCGGTGATATCTTCTTTCTGAGAAATCTTGGTTATACGAAAATCAGCATCCTTGGAGAATCCGTAAGTGATTTTAGGGCGAGATATTAAAGGTAGGATCTCTCTCACTATCGGATCATCAATGCACAGCACAGCCAATCCGTAAAAAGGCAAATTATGAAGAAAATCAATAAAATATTTTTTTAGATTTTCGAAATCCCCACCATAAGTGCTCATGTGGTCAGCTTCAATATTAGTAACAACAGCTACCATTGGCTGGAGATGCATAAACGATGCGTCACTCTCATCAGCTTCGGCCACTAAGTAACGGCTTTCCCCAAGTCGCGCATTAGTGCCAGCACTATTCAATAAACCGCCAATTACAAATGTTGGATCGAACCCACCTTCCGCCAGCACTGAAGCAACAATGCTCGTCGTCGTCGTCTTACCATGAGTTCCAGCGATAGCGATCGAGTGACGGTAACGCATTAATTCTGCGAGCATTTCAGCTCTAGCTATCAATGGTTTAGATTTAGCAATAGCCGCACGCATCTCAGGGTTCTTTATATCTATTGCGCTTGAATAAACCACTACGTCGGCACTTTTTACATTCTTGCTCGCGTGACCAATGAATATTTTCGCACCCATAGATAATAGTCTTTTGGTATTCTCAGACGCTTTAATGTCCGAACCAGTTATCGTGTAACCCTGATTCAGTAATACTTCAGCCACACCGCACATGCCAGCTCCGCCTATGCCGACAAAATGTATTGTCTTAATACGGCGCATCTCCGGTATCACATGCATCGCATTTACTTTAGACATCTGCTGCTACCTCTAACAAATAATCTGCTATGCGGTCACTGGCATCATTTACTGCAATCGCTTTTCCCCTGGCACTCATTAATGACAATTCTTCTCTGTCGTCACTAAACCGATGAAATATTTTAGTGATTTCTTCAATACTTAACTCGGCTTGCTGCACAATGTAAGCTGCGCCAGCATTACTTAACCACTCCGCATTTAATGTTTGTTGTCTATCTTTATGATATGGATAAGGAACGAACAATGCCGGCAACCCCGCTACTGCTAATTCACTCACCGTGCTAGCTCCCGAGCGACAGATAACAACATCAGCCCATTTGTATGCAGTCGCCATGTCATCGATAAAGGCATCAACCCGACAATTATCACCTAGCGCTATCCCGGCTGTTGCATATTTGTTGTGGGTATTCTCTAGACCGGCTTTGCCGGTTTGATGCCAAATATAAGGTCGTTGGTTTTCACCCCAATTATTTAACAGTAATGGCACTGCAGAATTTATCGCAGCCGCACCTTGACTTCCCCCTAGCACCAGCAAATGGAGTGGTTGTTCTGGTGATCTTTCTTTAACCTCAACAAACAGAGCGGTGATTTCTGCTCGCACTGGATTTCCGGTAAAAATCACTTTGTCACTGTTTTTAAAAGTAGCTGGAAATGCTTCGAATATCTTATCAGCAAGCTTTCCCAACAAACGGTTAGTCAACCCGGCCACAGCATTCTGTTCATGTATCATTAATGGCACACCCTTTAATTTTGCAGCTAAACCTCCAGGCCCAGTTATGTAGCCACCCATACCTAATACACAGCTTGGCTTGACCTGGCGAATGACGCTTAGTGATTGCAGGGTCGCCGCGATTATCATGAATGGGGCTAGCACCATCTTAACTAAGCCTTTACCTCGCAAACCCTTAACTGAAATTCTGTGCAACTTATAACCAGCACCTGCAAGCAGCTGATTTTCCATTCCGCTTTCAGTTGCCAACCAATGAATCTCTACACCTTGCTCCGATAGTTTTCTCGCTATCGCTAAAGCCGGAAACACGTGACCACCAGTTCCTGCAGCCATGATTAGAATGGTAGTATTGTTGGTCGTCATTCTAACTTTCTCATTCAAAATCTTCTTCTAAACACTCTACTTCGTATTGAATTCGCACGAGCAGCGCAATCATGAAACAGCAAACAATCAAGCTCGCGCCCCCATAACTTAAGAATGGTAGAGTCAACCCTTTGGTAGGCAATAAATTTATGTTTACGCCAATATTTATGAGCGCTTGGCCAGCAATTAATAAACCAAGCCCGTAAGCAGAGAATGCGGCGAATAGTTTATTTTTTGACTGCGCTAATTTTCCTATTACAAAGGCCTGGGCGACTAATATGCAGAATAGTGCAACAACCGCCACAACACCCACTAGCCCTAACTCTTCGCCTATGATGGCCAATACAAAATCATTATGAGCTTCAGGCAAGAAATAGAGTTTTTGAATACTATTCCCCAAACCAACCCCAAACCATTCACCTCGACCAAAAGCAATGAGCGCTTGCGTGACTTGATAGCCACTGTCATAACGGTTTTCCGGAGCCCATGGGTTCAAATAAGAAGAAAGCCTTTCGATTACATAGGGCTTCATTATTGCTAAAGCCACAACGCCACCACCAGAGATTAATAACATGAGGATAAAGCGATAAAGTTTTGCACCAGCCAAAAAAATCATACAAAATGCCGTCAACATTAGAATGACCATAGCTCCATGATCTGGCTCGAAATGCAGTAATACGACCGCTACTCCAATTACCCCCAATGGCTTTACAAACCCTGACCAGTTATTTTTTACTTCCTCAAGATTGCGTTCCAAGAATGCCGCTAAATAGATAACAATGAACACTTTTGCCAACTCTGAAGGTTGAAGATTAAAAAGACCGAGGTTGATCCAACGCTGGCTCCCATTAACAGAAATGCCAATGCCGGGAACTAGAACTAACAATAACAGAGCAAAAGAACCCACTAGCAAAAACCAACTTATGTTCCTCCAAAAGCTGAGAGGGATCATCAAAGTAATAACCAGCGAAAGAAAACCCATTACTGCAAAGATAGATTGCCGCTTTAAATGATAAAAAGGGTCACCGTAGTCATTGCTGGCGATTTCAATAGAGGCAGAAGTCATCATTAGCAGGCCGCTAATTAATAGAAGCAAACTAACAAGCAGAATGACATTCAATGGTTGCTTCTCCGGAGCAACCATAAGCCGTCCATAGTTATTCCTGCCAACAGTAGCTCTCATATTCGTCCGCATGCCAACACCCGTTGCTGAAATCGGCATTACTGCAGACTCTCTACAGAAGAAATGAATGACTCGCCGCGATGTTGAAAGTTTTCGTACATGTCAAAACTTGCACAGGCAGGCGACAACAAAACAGCATCGCCTGGAGCCGCATGCTCATAAGCGACTTTAACTGCATTCTGCATATCTGTAGCAAAATAAGTTTCTATGTCGGCATCAAAATTAGCAGCCATTTCCACTGCATCTTGACCGATAAGAATTACTTCTTTTCCCCAACGATTAATCACGGGAGCAAGGGGTTTAAAGTCCGTTCCTTTGCCCACACCTCCAGCAATCAATAAAATATGACCACCGATACGCTCGCCCAAACCTTCAACAGCAGCCACTGTAGCTCCAACATTAGTTCCTTTGGAATCATTGTAAAACTCAACGCCGCCAATACTAGCAACCCATTGACAGCGATGAGGTAAACCAGAAAAATTCTTGATTGCTTTACGAATATGGGTCATATCTATACCCAAAGCCATTGCCAAACCGCAGGCCGCCAAGACATTAGAGATGTTGTG
>CAWKZI010000322.1:0-3821 GCA_963854365.1 Gammaproteobacteria bacterium | reverse complement strand
ATCACTGCGCCCATAGATGTGGGGAATGCCCCAACGATCTCTCAGAATAGTTACATTGGAAGCATGTTGTTGCCAGCGTTGCAGATCTTTAGGACTAACATAGGTAGATGAGGCTTTCACAGATTCAGCTGTTGAAGTTGACTTCTCAGCAGGGCTGCAACGGATCACAAGAGATAAGAGAATTAAGGCAAAAACTGTGTACTTATTCATTTTCTATGAAGCTCAAATTTGGGTTTCTAAAGGCTTATTCTGCACCGATTGAGTCAAGTTTCCAATACCGGGGTTTGCCATAGCTTGGTTACCGGTGATCAAAAATGACCTTTTCTATAATAATAAAACCCATCTCCTTGTCAACCTGGAGAGAGCTAAAAAATTGCCTACATAGCCAGAATAAACTGCGAGATCATAGTTGGGGAGTTGTCAGCATTCCAAAATCATCAAAGCATAAAAAACCCGACCGCCTTCTGGTGATCGGGTTCTGGTAAAAACGCTGGATTAATTAATCTCCTTGGTCAGCTTCAACATATCTGAAGAAACCGAAGAACATCTCTTGCCAGGTTTGTTCCCCCCAGGTCAAAGTTTGCGAAGGGTCCGGATTGTCCGGATTATTGGCGGAATTATCGAAAGTTCCGCGAAATACCATTTCAGTCCCAGCGGGCAGGAATAAGGGCTCTTTAAAGTCATAAGTTTTCTGCCAGTTAAATTGGTAATTAGGAACGTTTAGAACTTCTTCTATACGGCCATCAGGGTATACCAACTTAAAGTTTGCGTCGGAACCACGATAGTGCATGTGTGGCCCTAGCATAGTTAAATAAGAATCTTTGCGGAATTTCTTAGTGGCAACCATTTCATGGTTTCCATTAAATGGTTCAATATTGATATCAAGGTCTGCAGCTGATCCACCTAAAATTTGTCGCTCAGGTTTCTCGTCCCAGAGATAAATACCAATTTCTGAAGCGTCCACAGCTTCTTTGCCAGAAGTCGTGTAATGCATCTGTAAGAAAAGTCCACCGCCAGCTTTTAATGGGTAACCTGAATTCTCTGGGTAGAGGTTTAATTCATTACCTGGAGCGTAAGCGCCGAGGCCGATTCCTTGGTTAAGAATCTCAAACTGATTCATTCCATCAGGGCCGTATGAGAAGGCAATGATGTGGTGGAGAACAGTGGTATCACCAGCTTCGAATTCCACAGCTTTGACCCAGATATCTTCTTCGAGATCCAGAGGAATCCGCAGGTTGCGATAATCTTGTACGCCAGTTGCAGGGATTTGCTGTTCTGGGATAGCTACTATCATATCTGGCTCGCCGTTGAGCCATTTAACTGGCTGAATGCGCAATTCTGCTAGGGGGTCAATGCCATCATTATTTTTTGAACCACCATCGATCCAATGAACAACCTTCTGCGTTTCTTCTGTTGTGATGTGATTAACATCATGAAACACATTCGCATATTCCTGATCAATTTGACCGGGGGGCATGCGCTTGGTGATGAGTGTTTCGCGAATCATTGGAGACCAGCCTTGGATCATTTGATGACTGTTCATTGCGAATGGTGCAATACCGCCTTCTTGGTGACAAGTTACGCAGCGCTGCTCAAGAATTGGCGCCACATCATTAGCATAGGACACTGAGTCTAAATGAATAGTCTTGGCGGCAAACTCAATTTCACCACCTTTGCTAGCTAGCTGTTCAACGTTGATTTCTTCACCAGCAAGAAAGGCCGTGAGTGCGTCGGCCAAATAGTGCCCTGAAGCACGCCTAGCGCGAGAGCCTTCGGAGAAGCGATTATTCAGAGCGCCCCGGTAGAGAACTTCACGAGAGCTTGGATCGAGGATTACAACTTCTGCAACACGACTAAGGCCTAGTTCTTCGGAGACAAGCTGAGTATCGTCGAGAAGAATGCGCATGGTGATATTTTCATCTTTCGCTTCTTTTCTCATTTCCGCTTTGTCATTAGTTGCTGTTGTATCAATTACAGCGAATCCTATAGTTTGATTGGTAAATTGGTCAGCAATATCATTAAGATCAGCAATTGCACGTCGCGCATCGCGGCTGCTCTTGTCATAAGCGAATAACACTACGGCCTGTTTATCTAGCTGACGACTAAGCTGGAAAAATCTGCCATCGGAATCAATAAGTGAGAAATCACTTATACGTTCTAAGGCATTAGCTGAAAGGCCAAAAAATATAGATAAACCTGCGGTCGTTGCAATCTTAGCTAGTGTGGAAATTTTAAGCATATTGCTCTCCTCAAACTTCTTTCAATTAAAGTGACTCTATCTTACTTATGACTAATACTAGTTCGCAGTTACCAGGAATGCTTCCTGATAATTTAAAAGAGTTAGGAATTTCAATAATCCGTTAGTTATTTTGCTATTAAATCCTGTGTTTTCGTATTGTAAGCTAATTGTGGCGAAAAAACTGGAAGAGATAGTTCGACATTTAGCTTAGAATATTGCCCAGATTTTCCCTAATGGTGAATTATGATGCGCTCGCCGAATTGGTCGGTACCGTGATGGGAGATATAGATGAGATTTATGAAAACCCGTTTTGTTCCATCGATCCTGTCTTTTATAATACTTGTACAGATTTCTGCGGCAGCTCGTTCGGTGGAGTATCGCATTGAGCATTGTCTCTCAGGTTGTCCAGTTGGAAGTAATAGTGATTCTCAGCTTGTTCTCAGGCCTATTTATGCGCTGGCCTACAATACTGAATACAAAGTGGCAGACTGGGTAGCGTATAAGGTTTCTGCGGGCACGATTGGGATAGCATCAAACCTTTCCCGTTTGCCGGTGACAGATAATTTTATAAGTAAAACCTTAGAGGTTTCTGACTTTGAAGGGGCCGACGAGCAGGGTTTGGTACTTTCGCGTTTTGTGCCATTAGTGAATTTTGCCGGCACACCATATTGGACTGATGTTAACTTTCTAACTAACATCGTAGCTCGCAGTAGCAATTTGAATCAGGGAGCATGGTACGGACTGGAATGGGCTATACGAAATTTAGCTAATCGAGGAACTGAAGTATTTATTATGACCGGTCCAATTTATCGAAACGATGGAGGCGAGCTTAAGTTGATCTCTGCCAAACGACACAAAGTACCTGATGCCTTCTTTAAAATTGTAATGACAAATAGAAACCGTGGCGCAGCATTTATTTTGGAACAAGACACGCCAGTGCATGTGCATCACTGTGATTTGATTGCGGAGATTGCAGAGGTTGAAATTGCAACAGGGCTAGATTTTTTTCCTAACAACCAAGGAGCTATCATTCAGTCACTGGATACAAATTTAGGTTGCCGGTAATAGCTGAGAATAAATAAGTCTAGAGAATTTCGGCCAGAAAATAATCGTCATTGATTAATTCTCCAATCATTCGATTTAGCCCCGCTTTAACAGCTTCACTCATACCTTCATCTCTAGGTACGACACCACGGCCGAAAAGCGTTGTTTGCCAAATAGTGCGCCCATTACCTTGTAGCTGAATGTTGATCCGCATTGTTAGTTGAATGGACTCTACCCCACCACGATCAACGAGGGTGGCTTCGGAATTCAGAATCTTACTAACGAGTCTCACTTCTCCTTCGTTGTCCACGAGTTTAGCACTTCCTTTGGTAAACCCTTGCTCAAGTGCATCTTGCACAATGAAAGTGAGATCGGACTCAGCTTGATAACCGCCATCAACCGCGCTGTCACCCAGATTAGCTGAGGCGATTAGCCTTGGATTATCACCACTGCGGTCATCGGTTGTTTGAGAAATCTCGAGAGTAAAACGCATGGAGCTCAAATCGACACCATGGTCGCCTTCGTATGTATAGGCAAC
>CAWKZI010000321.1:0-3837 GCA_963854365.1 Gammaproteobacteria bacterium | reverse complement strand
ATGATGGGGGAGGTGTTCTAAATTTGGAGTGTGTAGCGGATATTGATAAGGCTTTCGATGACTACGGGTTGCTAGAGAAAACTATTGATTTTGAATCTGAAATTTCTGTTATCGCCGCCAGAAACTCGATGGGAGAAATATCAGTTTTCCCTGCAGTTGAGTGTATATTTCATCCTGAGTACAATTTGGTAGATTATTTGATTGCTCCAAGCTCATTGGCAAATGAGGTTCAGCAAGCTGCCGAAGACCTTGCCAGAAAGGTCATCACTGATCTTGATATTGTGGGACTCTTAGCGGTAGAAATGTTTGTCACTAAGGCAGGTGACGTACTGGTAAATGAAGTGGCACCAAGGCCTCATAATAGCGGTCATCAAACAATTAATGCTAATGACACTTCTCAGTATGAGCAGCACCTTCGCGCTATTTTTGGATTACCTTTAGGTTCAACAGCGATCATTAAGCCTTCAGCGATGGTGAATCTTTTAGGTGAAGAAGGATATACTGGACCTGCTCTGTATGAAGGGCTAGATAAGCTGTTAGAAATCGAAGGTTCAAATATTTTTTTATATGGTAAGAAAATTACTAAACCTCATCGAAAGATGGGTCATATTACGATTCTTGATGATGATATAGACGTATTGAAAGAGAAAGTTCAATTGGTTAAAAAGGCGATCAAAGTAATAGCATGATAAATTCAAAGAGTTCAAAAGTCGGTATTATCATGGGCAGTAATTCCGATCGCAAGATCATGGAAGCTGCCGCTGAAATTCTCGAAGAATTTGATATCCAGTATGAAATGTCAGTGGTATCAGCTCATCGGACGCCAGAGGCGATGATGGAATATGCAAAAAATGCTCGAGCTTCGGGGCTCACTGTGATTATTGCAGGTGCTGGCGGTGCTGCCCACTTGCCAGGTATGGTCGCCTCTGTAAGTACTTTGCCTGTGATTGGTGTCCCCATTAAATCTGCGAATTCAATCGATGGCTGGGACTCTGTTTTGTCTATATTACAGATGCCTGCTGGGGTTCCGGTGGCAACAGTTGCCTTGGATGGTGCTAAGAACGCAGGAATTTTAGCGGCTGAAATCATCGGGACATTTGATGATTCAGTTGCCGGTAAGCTTGAGAATTACAAAAATGTACTTAAGGACAAAGTTCAAGAAATGAATCTCTAGATGAAGTTACTAACGAAGAGTCTAACAACTGGTAGCTTAACTTGTTTTGGTTAGCTAGTTTCTGAATGGAATTCTTTTGCAGCCTCTAAAAATCCATATTAAGTGTTATGCCATAACGCATAGGTTCTCCCAATTGGGTATAACCCTTGGCGGCATAATTATCTCTGGGGTCATTACCAAAGAAAAAACCGCGCACTGAATAATCCTCATCGTTTAGATTTCTCCCCCAAAAAGTCAGTTGCCATTCCTTCAAGCTATAGCTTAGGCTTGCATTGACCAAACTATAACCTTTAGAACGGATACTGTGGCTATCAGAGAAATAGAAGCTGTCTTTGCCCTGAATATTTACATCCAATTCCAATGCGGAGCTTATTCTAATATCAACACCTAAAGTATATTGATAATTTGGTGCATGTGCCTGTTGCCGACCACCAAGGTTGTCTCCAGCTGAGTTGATAAATTCTTTGTATTCGGTTTTTAATAGGCCTAATGAGCCATGAAACATAATGTTATTAGCAGCTTGAAATTTAGCTGAAGCTTCCAGGCCATAGTTAGATCCAGCAGCGGCATTGCCAACATAATCAATAAATTCGGAGCTACCATCATCGCGGGATCGAACTACTGAGCTGGCAATTTGGACATCATCTCTGTCCATGAAGAACAGAGCTAACTGAGTTTTTAATTGATCATTATATAAAGACCCTTTAAAACCAAACTCATAATTAATGAGTTCTTCAGCATTGAATTCGCGCAAATCACTATCAAGGCTGCCATCGGTATTGAAGCCGCCAGTTTTATAACCTCTTGAAATGCTTGCGTAAATTAAAGAGCTTGTTGATGTCCTAAAAGTTAGGGCAAGTTTTCCACCATAAAGAATTTCATCGGGTGTAAAGTTAACAGCATTTGAGTCAAGGTAAGCAGCATCAAAATTTTCTCCGCGAAAGCCAAGGCTTAAACCCCAGTTGTCATTTAAGTCAGAATTTATTTCTCCATAGACAGCAAAACGCTTTATGTCATATCCGCTACTAAAGTCAGTGGATAAAAAAGTATAAATCCTCTTTAGGTCGACTTTCTGTTGTAAAGAGTAAATGCCGAAAACCCAATCAGTAGTGTTTGAGAAAATCAAACCAGAATCGGAAGAAACAAAGCGAAGCTCGGCACTTTTAGTTTCTCTGTCACGAAAATATTGATCATTCGATGAATATTCCCATGGGTGGAAGCCGCTAAAGACCCAGTCCTCATCATAACCATATTCGGTTTTTGAATCAGCATAACCAAGAAGCGCTTCTACTTTGAATTTGGAGAACTGGGTAAGCGATAACTTCGTGCTTAAGATATCAGCCTGTTGGCGATCGACGCCCGGCTGATCAGAAATTGTGTCGCGAACATTATCCAAAGAAAAAGAATCATACCCATTGTCTATATTAATTGTTGATGCTGTTATGCCTAACTGCACATAGTCTGATGGCGTCCAATCGAGTTTTCCTCTGACTATGCCTTCATCCCGTTGATTAGTTTTCTTGCTCAGAAACTGATTGGTATTAAAACCATCAGACTTTAAATTTTGAGCGGAAAGCCGGTAGCGCAATTGATTAGATATCGAGCCAGATAAGTATCCGGCTAGACCCGAGCTATCAAAATTAGCGCTTTCAAGTTGCAGTCCATAGCTTGTTTCATTTGTGGGTGCTTTGCTTTGTAGATTTATTAGTCCAGCAAGAGCATTTGAGCCATAGCGGGTGCCTTGTGGGCCTAATAAAACCTCTACTTGCTCTACATCATAAAGTAATGCGGCATTGCCAATACCACTAAAGTCTACCCCGTCAATGATAACCCCAACAGAAGAATTCAGGGGTTCAGAGAATTGACCACGTTCGCCAATGCCTCTGATTTGATAAAAGCGAGCGCGAGAAGCACCTGAAGAAAAATTTACATTTGGTGCATTAAATAGAATATCTTCAAGGTGTTGGGCATTTTTTTTCCGAATTAGATTTGCATCCAAAACAGTAACGCTGCTGGAAATATCATTTGCCTTGGATTGACGATAATCTGCATTGACGATAATTTCTTCAAGGACAATTGAAGAATCTACCTGGGCGCTGATCGAAAAACAGAAACAAGCGAAAGTAATAAAAACTAAAAAAATGCGATGCATTGAGGTCTCCGTTATAGCCTAATAAAATAGATTAGTACCACGGAGATAAAAAAGTTTGCTTCGACTGAAGCAGCCTCCTATTCCTACGCCAGTATTAACCGGATCAGGTTCAAAGGGTAATTTTCTCAGGCCGAAGCCACCCCTTAGGACGGGAGGACTTTAATGGAATATAGTTTCATTTACAAGAATTACCGTGAAAGCGAATTATTTAAAGTTTTCTGCAAACGTTCCAGCGGCTCGCCCGTTACTATCATATGCTCTAGTCCATATTGTTTAATTTTTTGAACATACAAGTTGAATAATTCATGGCGATTATTTGGATTTTCGCGCAGTTGGTCAGCTTCCCAGGGAATGTTGGAATCACATAAATAATAATATCTACTTGAAGTTTTCTGTTCGATGCTATTTTCAAATGTATTATAAATCCAAGGATCACAGCTTCCGTATTTGACTTCGCTCCAAATCATAATAACTAGTAAATCTGTGTCACAAACTATTTTCTCTGACCCAT
>CAWKZI010000320.1:0-3839 GCA_963854365.1 Gammaproteobacteria bacterium | reverse complement strand
ATCCAAATATCGGATATTTTGCCCCGAGCATTTGTGTTATCCGTGTGTTGAGTAGTGATTGCGCCATTTTTTTAAGATTCCTTTTCTGCACCATCTTATTAAAAGATTAAGTTGTGGTTAGATATTACCTTCAAACAAATCTTTGGTTCTTACCACGTAGCGGTCGAAATTCCCTGAAGTTTTATGGTACTGTGAAAACTCGATGGCCGGTGCCCACCATACGTCGTCATATTGCCGCTGGCGGATCCCAATGAAGCCACCTGTTGGCGCAATGCGTCTACGCGAATATCACTACAAATAATATCCGCCCCAGTCTTCAAGAATGCTTCTAATATCCAATGCCCAAATACACCTGCTGCGCCTGTAATGAGCACTTTTTTTCCAGTAAATTCTGACATACGAATTATTCCTATTCTTTAACTCCGTCTATATATCTTCAGGGGCTACCGTACTTCACTTGATTTGAGTCCACCATGAATTTCATTGGCAGCCTTTTGCCAAAGGGCTAGGAGCCGATCTTCCTCGTCATAATTGAATGAGCCAGCTGCGGGGATAACAGTATTTGCATCAAAGTCAGAACTAACCGGATTCTCGAAGTACCAGCGAGCTGTGATTCGGGTTGCATCTTCAGCATTTATGAGGTCACGATACCCCAATAGATTGCGTGCCTTGGACATGTCCAAAATAAGTGGAGCTTTCTCAGCCAGTGGATATATATCACGACAGAATTCGGCAGGGATATTAATCAGCTTCATTGAAGAATTAAGCTCGTCGAGGATGACTTCGGCGACTCTACGAGCACTTAGGACCTGTTCGTCGCCAGCGTTAAAAGCATTTCCAGCGGCCTCAGGTCGAGTCGCAGCCAAGAAAACAAGCCATGCGACATTTTTGGCATAACCACGCTGGAAGTAACTCATGCCTCCATGTGGCATGAGCATGAATGGGCGCTGGTCGATTACACGTTTTATAACCGCCCACTCATGATTTATCGGCGCGCGCGGTCCGTAAATTCCTGGGTATCTAAGTATTACCGTTTCGAAATCTCCGGCACCGTGCTGGGCAAATAGCTGATCTTCGCCTAGTGCCACACGCCCAGTGTAATTGGCAGCATCGTATTGTCTCGGTGCAAACTCAGGAACAGGCAAGGGCAATCCACCATCAGGCGTTCGTCGCGCCGCGCCTCTATAGACGGGTTGCCCAGTGATACCGACTAGCCGTTTTGTTTTTCCAGCAAGTTGACTGGCCAGCATAGTAAGCTTTCCGTAGGTACAAATTGCTACGTCCCATTCACGTGTAGCAATTGACTGATGCACGCTGTCCTCGTCACGTGGATTCCCATATATGCGTTCAACTGGACCAGCAAATTCCACACCTGAGTCATGTTTCCCACTGTTAAAGATGGTGACTTCGTGCCCCGCCTGAATAAGAAAATTCACGATATGTACGCCGGTGGGTCCAGTCCCACCAACAACTAAGGTACGTATTTTCATTAATTCTCCTTTAGGTGCTTTTATTTAGGATTCTGAGGATAGCAATGAAGTGAAGCGAGAATTTAAATTCCCGAATTGTGATGCTCACTATTACTCCCTCTCCATTTGAGTTAATGCTCTACTTATAATTTAATTCGGCCGGATGCGAACGTGTCGATATCTGGAGATCCTCGAATCGAAGATCTAGGCCCCTGAGCAAAGAGTCCTTGGCCATAGCGTACGATTTCCCAGGCAAGGATGCGAGATGTCTGAGTATCTCGGACGCTGATTCACGAAGGTCTATATCAGGATTAAATGTTCGGTGGACTAATCCAATTTCCATCGCGTATTCACCACTGAGTAGCTCACCACGAAGATGCATCTCACTAAAGTATGACTGTGGAATGAGACGCGTGATTTTATAGGACCACCCCTCAGCAGCCCATAACGCTCGGTGAACACGTGGATCTCCAAACCTGCAGTCACTCGTCGCTATGCGAATGTCACAGGATGTAGCGATATCATATCCGGCTCCCAAGGCAAATCCCTGCATGAGGACAACCGTAGGCTTGGGGAAATTTCGAATTTTTGTAATCAGATCGTGTAATCCTATTGGTCCTGAGCCGATCTCAAGATCGACTTGGTGTTGTCTGTATTCTGGAAGAGCTTTTGCTTTTGTGATAATGTCGTTCCCAGCACAGAACGCTCGTCCCTCGCCACTGAAGACGAGACAGCTTACAGCAGAGTCGTATTGTGCCACTGTAATAGCCGCTGCGATTATCTCCTGTTGGGCGGAATTCAGAACGTTCAGTTTATTAGGGTTATTTAGCCGAATATGCCGCAACCCAGTGATGTTCGGATCATCAAACACTAGCGGAGATGTGTCTTCATTAGTCATCTAGTTCACCTCCCAGAAAACTTAGGTTCTCGTTTTTCTTTGAACGCAGCAGCAGCTTCCGCTCGATCCTCGATTACATTCGTCTGGCGGATTGCGAGTGAGTGCTTGAGTGCCCATTCGTAAGGCATATCAAGTTGTTCGATTGTTTGTTCCTTGATGATGGAATAGGAGCGAGTGGCGAGAGTTGATATCTTATCTATGAAACGAGCGGCCTCGTCAGTAAAGTCATCACTCGCGTATACCGCGTGAATTAATCCAATCCGACTGGCTTCGATTGCAGTGAGCTCATCTCCCAGCAATAAAATTCTTGTGGCCTGTGACAATCCAATGAGTCGTGGAAGAATATGAGTGATCCCAGTCGCGACATGTTCGGCGTTTTGAATTCGTCCGTCAGAAATGATCGTCTTTTCAGTTGCTATTCGATGATCAGATGCGGCAGCAATATCTAGGCCAAGACCAGCTACTTTCCCCGTCAGTAGTGCGACGGTTGGCTTTTTGCATGACCGGAGTGCAGAAATCATTTCCTGTTGGGGTAGGGGTGGTAGTCCATGAGAACCCAAGGGACCTCGACCTGAAAATTCACTAGGCCATTCACCCAAAGTATCCTTGTCCTCACCCGCACAAAATAGGTTCGTGGAACCAGATATTGTAACTACACGAATAGTCTCATCCGTATTTACGCGCAGAACCGCATCGCGAATGGATAACATCATCTCATACGTCAGACGATTCTCGTGGTCTGGCCGAGTTAATTCAATCTTTAGACGCGGACCCTCTTGGCTAATTTGTATATCCGTCATTATTGTTCGCTTTCTGTGTAAACAAAGGTCATCGTTAGTAGATTAAGATATCAGTATATTAACGATATCTATTCTGCTTAGTTAGCATTGAACAGTTCACCCACTTAATCTAATTTTAACCAGTCAAACAGGGAGTTTATTTATGGAAGCAGTATTTGATTTCAAGGAGTTCATTTCTGGCGATAAAAGTATTGATGACGTGACAGAACATTTGTTGGGAATTACAACGAGTGATGAAATGAAGGAAGAAATTTTTTCCCTAATCAAGGTCGTTCATGATGACACATTGGGTCAAGGCTATAAGCGCGGCATGGCTGATGTAATAGGGTGTGTGCCTGATGAAGTGCTGTATTGGACTGATTCAGATGGCGTATACGACGGTGTGTATAAGGGCCCTAGGAGAGATTCTGAATAGACACTTTAGAGCTATGGGACTGGAGACTAAGGTTGATTGCGATTAGATAAGATCTACTAATTTTGGCCGCAGTATTAATTTAACTCCAGCCAGCGCTACCAAGGCCACCAATAGTGAAATGATGATTGTCGAATCAATCTCTCGTTCGCAAAGCCCGAGCAGCATACCAGCGGCAGGAGGATGTTCAGTGTCAGTAACAGCCATAGCTAGAAAAAGTAACCCGCAAGTTATACCCAGCATTGCTACATGAATATGCG
>CAWKZI010000319.1:0-3849 GCA_963854365.1 Gammaproteobacteria bacterium | reverse complement strand
ACATAGCAGACTTGGAGTCTGCTGCAGCCCAATTCCAGACTCTGTGCATCGATATTGGTGAGATAACTAAGGAAGCCTTTCCTCTTACACATTTCAGTGGTCATCTTCGGCAATTGAAGGAAAAGCTGTTGCATGGCATTGGTGTGGAGTTAATTCGTGGCTTATCTACTGCGACCTACACCAAAGAAACCATTGCCACTATTTTCTGCGGCATCGGCGCACACTTAGGTAGTGCTCGCTCGCAAAATGCTCATGGACATATCCTTGGTCATGTTCGCGATGTAGGCTTGGATGCGAAAGATATGACTACCAGGATCTATCAAACATCAGTCCGTCAAACTTTTCATACTGACTCTACCGATGTAGTTGGGTTACTCTGTTTGCAGCCAGCAAAAGAGGGCGGGGTGTCACTGTTAGTGAGTGCAGAAACAATTTTTAATAAGATGCAGGAACAGCGGCCAGACTTAGTTCCTCATTTATTTGAAGCGGTAGCGACAGACAGAAGAGGGGAGGTGCCTACCGGAGAGAAACCTTATTTTGAAATACCAGTGCTCTCCTGGTTTGAGAATTATTTGACCGTGCAATACCAGAGGCAGTACGTCGATAGTGCCCAACGTTTTCCTGATGCTCCACGCTTAAGTGAGCAGAAAATTACAGCCTTGAATTATTTTGATTCGTTAGCCAATGACCCTGAATTGCATCTATCGATGAATCTCGAGCCAGGGGATATGCAATTTGTTTACAATCACTCTCAATTGCATGACCGAACAGGGTTTACAGATTGGCCTGACCCGGCAAAACGCAGACACCTACTTCGGCTTTGGCTATCAATTGCCGGTGATAGGCCACTACCAGATTGCTTTATTCCTCGCTATGGCTCAATAGAAATTGGCAAGCGTGGCGGAATTGTCACTGAGCATACAAAGCTGCAAGCTCCCTTAGATTAATAACCAGCAATTACTCTCTCGCTCAAATTTGTGTAGTATTGCTGCGTAGAAAGTAGAAATTTCCACCATCCTTTTTCAACGGAGTATCTAATGATTAAGAAAGTCAGTGCCACAATACTAAGTATTGCTATCGTATTTTCAGCTGGCATGTTTATGCAGCATCAAACTGAGGTGTATGCCCAAAGCCAAAAAATTTATGAATTACGAACTTACACAACTGCAGCCGGCAGATTGCCGGCACTGCTAAACCGCTTCGGTGGTGGAGAAATCGATTTATTCATCAAGCACGGGATGACTAGTGTTGGTTATTGGGTGCCAGATGATGCTGAGCTGTCTCAAAACACTATGGTTTACATGGTGGCTCATGAAAATCGCGATGCTGCCGCAGCTTCTTGGTCAGCATTTGGTGCTGATCCTGTATGGCATACCATGCGCGATAAATCTCGTGAAGATGGAGCGATTGTAACAGGCGTTGTAAATCAGTTTCTTGATCCCACTAGTTTTTCACCCGCTCAATAATTTGACTTGGAGCTAGAGCGGGAAGTTTTCCGCTCTAGTTTAATTCCTCTTTTATATGACGACTATCAGTTGTCCCGTCTAGACTGAATCGAGTCAGCACAATTGCTTGATGAAGATTTTTAAACCACCGAGATCTCTTACTTCAATTACTATGTTCAGTGATACGGTAAAATATTTCTATAGATTTTTGGGAGTAATATAATCCGGTTTTTTGATAAGTAGATGACTTTCAAACATTAATGCCACCCATAGAATGAAACTTGGTTTCATAAAAATCAGCGATCCCTTCTTTGCCGCCTTCTGATCCAATACCTGATTGCTTCCAGCCGCCAAAGGGAGCAACTTCGGTTGAGAATACACCGGAGTTGGAACAAACGATTCCGTATTCTAAGTTTTCTGAGATTCGCATCACTCTGCCAACATCCCGAGTGAAAAAATAAGCTGCCAATCCGAATTCAGTATCGTTAGCCTTATTCACAACCTCTTCTTCAGTTTCGAATGTCTGCACAGCTGCGATTGGGCCAAAAATTTCTTCATTAGCGAGCAACATGTCGTCAGTGATATTTGTTAATAGAGTAGGTTGATAGAAGCATCCGCCGAGCTCATGGCGCTCGCCCCCTATGACGATAGCCGCTCCTTTGGATTGGGCGTCAGCAAGGAGAGCATCCATTTTTTCTACAGCCTGTTGATTAATCAGGGGACCAATAACAGCCCCATCTTTAAAACCGTCAGCAACCTTCATCGCTGTAATCGCCGTTTTTAGTTTTGCAGTAAAGTCAGCAGCGATAGTGTTTTGAACATAAACCCTGTTTGTACAAACGCAGGTCTGTCCGCAGTTACGAAATTTTGTTGCAACGCAATGAGTAACCGCTTCGTCAATGTCAGCATCATCAAAGACTATAAAAGGCGCGTTTCCTCCAAGCTCCAGTGAAACTTTTTTCACTGTGGTTGCGCATTGTGCCATTAGGATTTTCCCCACTGCAGTCGATCCAGTAAAGGTAAATTTGGCTATATCTTTGTGCTGAGTTAATACTTCACCAATACCCTGGCTGTCGCTGCCGTTAACTACGTTAAGCACGCCGGCGGGAATTCCCGCGCGCTCGGCAAGTTCGCATAGAGCCAATGCTGATAATGGGGTTCCCGGGTCAGGCTTAATTACTACGGTACAGCCCGCAGCGAGTGCCGGGGCTGCTTTTCTTGTAATCATTGCATTGGGGAAATTCCATGGAGTAATACAGCCAACCACACCTATCGCTTGCTTGTAGGTCATTAGCCTGCGGTCAGCGGCGATAGTGGGAATAATATCTCCCATCACGCGCTTACATTCTTCTGCATAGAATTCTATGAAGCCAGCGCCGTACTTAATTTCTCCGATTGCTTCTGCCAAAGGCTTTCCTTGTTCCAGAGTCATCAGCCGCCCAAGGTCCTCAGTATTTTCCAGAATAAGCTCATACCATTTGCGTAATAAGTTGGCTCGCTCTTTTGCGGGCATTCGGCTCCAATTTCTAAATGCTTTTGCCGCGAAACCAACCGCCAGCGCAGCGTCAGCTGTTTTTCCATTGCTTACTTTGGCTATGGTATCGCCGGTCGAAGGATTGATAACTTCTAATTGATCATGATCAGTGGATTTCCACTCACCATTAATGTAATTTTCTGTGCGGAATAGGGTAGGGTCTTTTAGTTTCACCATCGGTTTAATTGCTTCTTTTAGGTTGCTGGTTATTCTGATTTTGAGAGAGCTGTAACGCTAATCTTGGCTATTCATTTCCAATACAATCTTTCCCCGTGTTCTGCGAGTTTCACTTTGTTTGTGTGCTGCAGGTGCTTCAGTCAATGGAAATTGATAGCTCAATATAGGATTCAGAACTCCATCTTCAATTAACTCTCCAATAGCCAGCAATTGATCTGCCTCGGGTCTAACTAAGATAGAAGTCACTTCAATATTGCGCGCCGGGTTGCGGCCTTCGGCAGTTAGGCCAACAATGGAAACAAGTTTGCCGCCTTCTTTGAGGGTTTTCATAGAGCGAACCTGCGTATCACCGCCAATGGTATCCAAGACTAAATCTATATCTGAAGCGAAGTCCTCAAATTGTTGAGTACGATAATCAACAGGAATATCGACACCCAGTTCCCTCAGAAAATCATGATTATAATCTGATGCGGTCGCTATCACATTGGCCCCGCGCCATTTCGCTAGCTGCACCGCTACTGAACCTACTCCGCCGGCACCGGCATGAATCAAGACAGTTTGCCCCGCCTGTAAATTTCCTACTTCAAATAAAACCTGCCAGGCTGTTAGTGTTACCAAGGGCATTGAAGCTGCTTCGGAAAAGCTTATATTGGTTGGCTTTATGGCAGCCTCATCTTCTTTGACTATTGCAAA
>CAWKZI010000318.1:0-3874 GCA_963854365.1 Gammaproteobacteria bacterium | reverse complement strand
CTAGTGCAAACACGATCCTTATAGACCGAGCTGACAAACTTGGCTTGGCCCAGCTTCACCAACTTAGAGGAAGAGTTGGTAGATCCCATCATCAGGCCTATGCTTATCTGTTGCTACCCAGTCATAGTAAACTTAGTTCCGATGCACAAAAACGAATTGACGCTATTCAAGCCGCCTCGGCTTTAGGTGCCGGCTTTACTTTAGCCAGTCATGATTTAGAAATAAGGGGTGCCGGTGAATTACTCGGAGACGAACAAAGTGGGCACATGCAAAAAATTGGCTTTTCACTTTATACAGAAATGTTACAAGAGGCTGTCGAAGCTATTAAATCTGGGCATAGACCAGACTTAAATTTAGACAAATCTATCGATATTAATCTTCGCATTCCAGCATTGATTCCCGAGGATTACCTACCCGATGTCCACTTAAGACTCATTATGTATAAAAGAATCTCCGCCAGCGGGAATAGCGAAGAGTTAGAAGAACTTCAAGTTGAAATGATCGACAGGTTCGGCTTGCTCCCAGAATCTTTAAAATTACTGTTCAAGTTAACTAATCTTAAATTGCGAGCGCAGATATTTGGCATCAAGAAAATAGACGCAAATATCAGTAAAGGGCGCATTGAGTTTTCGGCACAAACAGTAGTTGACCCACTATCTATAGTGCAATTGATACAAGATGACCCAAATCGATATAAACTTTCTGGATCGAACCAGTTACACTTCTCTCATGAATCTGAAAACGCCGAGAATAGATTAATGCTCATCGATCAACTCTTAAACCGACTTAAAATAGCCGAGAAAAAAGCAGCGTGAGTCGAAGTTACTTACAAAGCGAACCGATCTATAGCTTATCTTGCGGAATGCTTATATTTCTATTCTTAGCAACGAGCTCAATTGTCAATGGGCAGGATGAGCAGCGCTGGTTTCAAATTGAGGTGAGTATATTTTCTAATGAGCTTGCTGCTGACCGCGCCGAGGAGCGATGGGATGCAGATGGCTTGCAACTAATTTATCCCGCAAACACGGATGAGCTCAAGCAATTAAGCGATTTACTAATGATTGATGAGCTCCTTATCTCTGATAACTTTTCTAGCACAGATATCGGATCAGAGAATTTGATTACCACTGAGTCTAGTCCTGAAAACTTGCTTAGCGAATTGGAAAGAAGAAATGAGTTAATTCTTTCGAAAGGGCCATTCCAGCAAAGTAGCGGAAGCTCCTTTCAATTTTTTGATTTTGATCGAGATGAATTTCTACAGCTACCGACCACTGAAAGCAATTTTCAACAAACTAATCGCTCAATCGAGCGCTCACCTGACCATCGGCTGCTCTTTCATGGCCTTTGGCGCCAGGCAGTCGTAGACCTGGATAATTCAAAACCTATTTTTGTGCGCGGCGGTCTTGCCTATGGCGAACATTATGAATTAGAAGGCAGCCTTATTCTTAGGTTTAATGACAATGAAAATAGAGTCGTGGTCGATGCCAATCTCTGGCTATCTGAATTTTCCGCCGTGGAAAGCAATGAACAATCATGGCAATTGCCTGATTATCCTGCCCCATTTGAATCTAAAGAAACTCCTCTAATTGGCTCGCCAGAATATTACATCAGACAAATATTCCACCTACTGCAGAGCCGAGAGATGCGCAGCACAGAATTCCACTATATCGACCATCCTGCTTTAGGTTTCGTGATTATGGTAGAACCTTATGAAGTACCAAAACTCCCCGTAGTAAAACTCTAATATGCACTCTAACTGACACTCTTCTTGATGGTTCGTGTTTCTATCAGTCATAAGAGCAGACATAGAGGGCAATCTATGAAGAGGGCAGCTCAGCCGCCACGAATTGCAGAACTAATTCTACTGTGCCACTGCACGCGGCAAGTGTTGCTCGAATTTCGTCAAGACTAATTAAGCCTTCACCAAGCCCCGCAGCCCAGTTCACTGAAATGGCAAAACAGGCATAATCAATGCCCAACTCTCGCGCCAACGCTGCCTCCGGCATTGCAGTCATCCCCACCATATCGCAGCCATCTGACTTAAGCCTTGTTATCTCTGCCGCAGTTTCTAACCTAGGCCCTTGGGTAACTCCATAGACACCGCCATTCAGAACAGAAACCGCATTCCCTCCAACAGTGTTTATTTGTGTAGCTGAATTAATGAGTAACTTCCTAAGTTCTTCAGAAAATGGCACTGTGAAATCTATATGAGTAACGTCGGTGTCGTTGTTATCGAAGAACGTAGACTCTCTAGAATGGCTGTAGTCAATTAGCTGATGAGGTACGGCAAAGCTGCCAGGCTTTAGGTCTGCATGAATACTCCCAACCGCATTGATAGCAACGATTTTTCTGACCCCAAGCTTTTTCAAAGCGGCAATATTTGCACGATAATTTATTTTGTGGGGTGGAACTGTGTGATCGCTACCATGCCGCGGCAGAAAAGCTACTCGTTGACCCTTAAATTCACATATAGTGACTTCCACAGCAGAACCTGAAAAAGAGGTGCTCACCTCTTCAGAACCAACAATATTAAAACAATTGATTGCTGAGAGACCTGTACCCCCGATAACCGCTAACATAATGATCTCCGTTTACTAATAGTACAATTTGACGCAATATTTAGGAAAAATAAACCACACTTTGCACTTACGGAGACTATAGCAAATGATATTGCCCCTTACTTCTGTGAGAACCTAATGTACTTAGCGCCAACTTCATATCTAATCAGAAGCAGCAACTTAAACGATAAAACAATATTATTCGAGATCTTTGTACCAAAAGTACGGCCCCACGAAGAAAAGAGCTGAAATGTGAAGTTTGAATTCTAAAAAATGAAACATAAATGAAAATCCCAGAGTCTGGCCTGGAGGCAATCTCAAAGGAGGGCGCCCTCCAATAGGTGAATATGCGCTAACTAGCTAAAGATAAATACAATGGAAAAAGTAAAATACAATTCACAAAAAACCACGTTTTCTCGCTGCCGTAACTACCGATACTGCTTGAGCAGAAGCTGGGACAAAGGATCTGGTTCTGTTTTGTTCATAGGCCTTAACCCCTCCACAGCAAATCATTATCAGGACGATCCTACTATTCGAAGATGCGTAGGCTTTGCCCGAAATTGGGGATTTTCCGCTATGGAAATAGTGAATTTATTTGCCTTTCGATCTCCTTATCCCAAGGATTTGTACCAACAAGGTGATCCGATAGGACCCGCCAACAATCGTTGGATTAGCAGCGCTATTAAACGTAACGACATGACGCTTGCTTGTTGGGGTAACAACGGTGATTTTCTTGATCGAGCAAATTTTATCTTAAGTCGCTACCCAGGGCTTAACGCCTTAAAACTAACTGCCTCAAAGCAACCAACTCATCCTCTTTACATGAAAGCCGATACGCTGGCTAAGCCGATATCCATACTAAAAAGTAAGCAAAATGCACCATGAGGTAATTTAAGCTCGTGACTATTACCAAAAAGCTGGCTCATTTCGTCTGGAATCGCTCTTGGATTCCCCAAAAATTTAAAAGAGCGACCTATAAACAGCTCTCGACCAAGGCCGGAGGACCAGATGCCCCATTTTCAATAGATTTTTTCGGAATGCGCTATGAAGGTAATCTGAATAACAGTATTGAATTTAATATTTTCTACTATGGAGCCTTCGAGAAGCCTCTGCTATTTTTTCTTCGAGATACATTTACCAGACTTGAGCGTGCTACCAAAAATAAATTAACTAAAAATTTAGTATTTTGTGACATTGGAGCAAACATAGGGCAGCACTCAATATTTATGAGCGCTGTTGCAAAGGAAATACATGCCTTTGAGCCTTATCCTGCCGTAAATGTAAAACTAAAACACCATATTGCGCTTAATACACTT
>CAWKZI010000317.1:0-3878 GCA_963854365.1 Gammaproteobacteria bacterium | reverse complement strand
GCAAAAATGACATCTGGAGAATTTGATGTCGTAATGGCTGGGTGGGGCCCAGATTACTTTGATCCATTAACCTTCGGTGATCTTTTTGCTTCTTGGAACCTTAATAACCGGGGACGTTATAACAATGCAGAGATGGATAAAATGGTAAGAATTGCTCAATCCGAGTTAGATCCTCGAATAAGAATGAATGCCATGGGGTCTATTCAAAGTATTATTGAGGAAGATGTAGCTTTAATCCCCATGTATGAAAGAGGTGTTTCGTTTGTAGTTGATCCAAGACTAAAAGGTTTGATTCGTAGGGTTGTAGGACCCGAAGTTGATTACAATTACGCATACATCGATGTGTCAGAAGATTAAATTATTCTTGCCAACTTATTATAATCAGTAATAGTTACTTATGTGGTTGTATACTTTTAAACGATTGCTTCAAGGTGTTGTGACAGTATGGTTTATTGCCACAGCAACTTTTATTGCTATGCATAATGTGCCTGGTGATCCCCTTCTAAACGATAGAGCAATGACGCCCGAAATCCGCGCTAATGTAGAAGCTAAGTACGGTCTCGACCAGCCTCTTGCTGCGCAATACTTAATTTATTTGAGAAATCTTGCTCGAGGTGATTTTGGAATCTCTTTCACTCAGGAAAATAGACAAGTAAATGACATTATTCGTGAGCATTTTCCTGTGTCAGCAATTTTGGGAGTGCTTGCCGTGGTTTTCGCTGCTGCTGGGGGCGTGCTCTGGGGTGCTTTGACAGCAATTTATCGAAACCGGTTCCCAGATTACATTATCATGTTTTTTGTAATACTTGGGATTTCCGTTCCAAGCTTTGTTGTTGCTGCTCTTAGCCAGGTTTCATTGGTAAATATAAATAGCTTTGTAGGAACCACTGTATTGCCAGTTGCTGGATGGGGAACCATCTATCATATGTTAGTCCCTGCTATGGTATTGGGATTAGGAACTATGGCGTATCTGACCCGATTAATGCGCTCATCGATGTTAGAGATAATTGGTTCTGATTTTATTCGCACTGCTAAATCCAAGGGTATTCCACAGGCGAGAATTTTTACGAAACATCAACTGAGAAACGCGATATTGCCTGTTGTTACCGTGCTTGGTCCTGCTATCGCTTCTATCACTACAGGCGGATTCGTCGTTGAAATTGTTTTCGCAGTGCCTGGTTTGGGTCGATTCTTTGTTGAGGCTGTGCAGCAACTTGACTACACCGTCATCATGGGTACAACTGTATTCTATGGTGCCTTTCTTGTCTTTATGGTTATTCTGGTTGATGTTCTCTATGGATTTATTGACCCGCGGATGAGTATGAAATGATGAGTTGGGTATATTAATGCAGAGTTTAAGTAGATTAGATTTTGCTCCAATATCTGAGAGCCAAGAAGTTCATGGTATTTCTCGTCCATCTTTATCTTATTGGCAGGACGCCTGGATTCGATTGAAAGCCAATAAGCGAGCCTTAATATCTTTGTGCATTGTAATTTGTTTGCTTTTGTTCACGATTGTGGGTCCTTTAATTTGGCGCGTGAGCCCAGCAGTTCAGGATTTAGACCAAGTTAGTCAGCCTCCAGGCAGTAGCCGTGATGCTCTAATTGTGGATGACTACACTCCCTGGTTTGGCGAAGAGAATTCTGCGGAGAATAGTTTAAGTGTTTTTGGTGAGCCTACCACGCAAGTTGTTCGTCTTCAGTGGGCGGCACTTCCTGGTGCTATTGGTCATCGTGTTTATCGAAATCTATTTCCCTTGGGCGTCGAACGGGCATATGGGATTCCAATCGCCGAATTTTTTGATAACAACACACTATTCTTTGAGGATCGATTAGATTTAAAGCCTCAGAATTACTACTACTCTGTGGTTGCGCTGGGTCAGTTCGGAGAATTACGAGAAGAGTATGAGCTAATTGAAGTAGATGTACACAGAGTTACAACAATAGCCGAAGCGCTTGGGCAGGGATTAATTCAGCAAACGGATAATTATCAGATAGGCGATGCGATTGATATGGCATGGCATCCTTTAGGCACTGACTATTTGGGTCGCGACATGCTGGCACGATTGATGGCTGGAGCGAGGGTTTCACTTTTTATCGGTATTGGTGCGCCATTCCTATTTGTTCTGTTCGGTGTCATGTACGGGAGTATTGCAGGATTCATGGGTGGTAAAGTCGATCAGGTGATGATGCGCTTTGCAGATTTCGTCGTTGCGTTACCATTCCTACTCTTTATGATTCTATTCAAAATAGCATTTGGTATTGGCCCCGGCGAGAGCGGTGTATTGCCAATGCTCGTTGCGCTAGTGTTACTAATGTGGCCAGCAACGGCGCGTTTGGTCCGTGGCCAAGTTTTACAAATAAGAGAGCAGGGTTATATCAATGCTTCTCAATTATTAGGTGCGAAGACTCCTTATTTGATATTCCGGCATATGATTCCAAACACTCTTGGAGTCGTGCTTGTCACCTTAACTTTTGCCATTCCTAGTGCAATCTTTACTGAAGCCTTTCTGTCCTTCATTGGAATGGGGGTTGCACCTCCAACACCTTCCTGGGGGTCTATGTCAAACGAAGGCATTAAAACCATGCTGACTACGCCACATGAATTAATATTTCCTGCCGTGATTATTAGTATCACAGTTCTCGCCTTCAACCTTTTAGGAGACGGACTGCGTGATGCGCTGGATGCGCGTTTGAGGAATCAGGAATGACGGAGGTTGCTCTAGGTGCCCAGAAGCAAGCTGCCTTGCTTGAAGTCGAGAATCTCGCTGTTGAATTTGATACCTATGGCGGCAAGGTTCAGGCGGTGCGGGGTGTAAATTTAAAAGTAGAAGAAGGAAAGACTCTAGCTATAGTCGGGGAATCCGGTTGTGGTAAATCGGTCACTGTGCAAAGCATGATGGGTCTAACCCCGATGCCGCCCGGTCGAATTACTTCAGGCTCAGCTCGATTGCGTGGTCATGAAGTGCTCAGGAGAAGTAGCATAAATGGACAAGAGATCAGAGGTTCAGAGATTGGGATGATCTTTCAAGATCCCATGACCTCGCTTAATCCAACGATGCGGATTGGTGATCAAATTGCTGAGCCGTTACAGGTTCATAAAGGCTATAGTTATCGCAGAGCCTTCGCTGAAGCGATCAATCTATTAGAGATGACCAAGATTCCAGACGCGCGGAAGCGAGCTCGACAATATCCTTTCGAGTTTTCTGGAGGTATGTTGCAAAGAGCGATGATCGCCATGGCTATTGCTTGCAAGCCTGCAATCTTGATTGCCGATGAGCCAACCACAGCACTTGATGTCACTATTCAGGCGCAGATTCTTGACTTGCTTCAAGACCTACAATCACAAACCGGTATGGCGATTATTTTAATTACTCATGACCTTGGTGTGGTAGCGAGAATGGCTGACGAAGTCTCCGTCATGTATGCCGGTAAAGTGGTGGAGCATGGTTCAGTAGATGATTTATTTTATCGATCTGCCCATCCTTATACTTTAGGTTTGAAAGCAGCGATGCCGACTAATGACCCGGGTCGGCAACACCAGTTACAGCCAATAGAAGGAAGTCCTCCAGATTTGTTCTCACCACCAGCCGGTTGTGGCTATTGCCCCCGTTGTCCGTTCGCCATGCAGATATGCGGGAAGTCCCAGCCTGAGGAATTCTATCTAAGTGATAATCATTATAGTCGTTGTTGGCTGCACCACGATGATTCTCCAGCGAAGCCGGACGATTTAACATTTGGAAAATCTAGCTAATGGTTAATCTTTTTGAGGCAAAAGAGCTAACCCGGTATTTCGATATGGGGCGCAATGAAAGAGTACACGCCGTCGAGAATGTCTCTTTGGATATTGCGGAAAAAGAAATCGTTGGTTTAGTAGG
>CAWKZI010000316.1:0-3891 GCA_963854365.1 Gammaproteobacteria bacterium | reverse complement strand
ATTTCTCAACATCACCCGTCGATTTAACAACTACCATCGAGGAGAGTTTGATTTTGGTTTTCGTCACGACCTTCCAAAGTGGAAATTAAATTGGGGAGTTAACATGATCAATCGTATCGATGGGGCTACCAAGCGCTGGGATATTGATGATATCGAAGAAGATCACGCGGATCCTTACGTAACGGCTTTTGTTGAGAAGATCGCTTTCAATGACATTACTTTTCGATTGGATATGCGGAATGTATCTGACGTGGATGTTTGTCGAGATAGGACTCGTTACGTGGGTCACATTGCCAATAATGTGCTTGAGGAACTTGAATTTAATTGCTGGAGTATGGGTAGAACCATATCTCTAAAAATGAGTGGTACTTTTTAGGATCACCAATCTTGCTAACTTTTTCGTTGTTTAGCCATTAATGATAAATCCTGTCAACCTTAAAACTTTTTAGCTCATTCGTAATATTGCTTCCTCTCCAAATTCCCTGCCCAGTGTTCGCAAAATCAACCATTGGAGCATAGACATCACTATCAATTGCTCCTATTCTTCCTAGTCTAAGATTATTTTAGTTTACTTTTTTGTGCGGTTTCCTTTCTAGATATTAATAGTAGATGCCAGCCCAAAATTAGGAGTCATCATGAAACTCAAACTGATATGCCTTGTCTTCGCCAGCTGCTTCTTTCTAAGCAGTGTTCAAGTTTCTGCACAATCACCTGAAGGATGGACAACGCCTTATCCTGCTTTCCGTATCATAGATAATCTCTATGGTGTCGGTTTGTTCGACCTTAGTGTTTTCTTAATCACTTCAGATGAGGGGCATATACTTATTAATACTGGTCTCGAAGACTCCACGGCTTTGATTCGCGAAAACATGGAATCATTAGGTTTTAGAATAGAGGATGTTGCTATCTTGTTGACGATGCAGGCTCACTGGGATCACACAGCAGCTCTTGCGGAAATTAAACAAATTTCTAATGCGGAAATGTGGGCTACAGTTGATGATGCACGCGTGCTGGAGGATGGGGGCTTTAGTGATGCTCATTTCGGTGGTCGTGAGTCATTCGAACCAGTAATTGTAGATAAAATCATTTCCGAAGGAGAAGTGATTGAGCTGGGTAACATTAAACTCACTGTATACGACCATCCGGGGCATACTGAAGGCAGTTCTAGCTATTCAATGGTTGTGAATGAAAATGGTCGTGATTACAATGTTGTTATTGCGAATATGGGTACGATTAATCCTGGTAAGGTAATGGAAGTCGATCCGACCTATCCAGGCGTGAGCGAAGATTTTGCTTCTACCTATCGCCGTCAGAAACAAATGGATGTCGACGTATGGGTTGCTGCTCACGGGAGTCAGTATGGGCTTCATGATAAGTATAAACCAGGTCAAGCTTATAGCCCGGACACCTTTGTCGATCCGCAAGGCTTCGTTGCTGAAGTTGAACGCTTAGAAGAAATCTATTTAGAGCAGCTGGCTGAAGAGCGAAGTAACTAACAAGACTAGGTTTTAAAAGAGCTGAACTAAAATCAAGTAGAAAATAATTACTTTAATATCTATTACAATTAGCTAAGAGTCCATCTTGAGAAGATGGCTGATTTTGGAGTTTCTAAATGGATTATTTAACTTCTGTCTTTCTGGTGAGCCTACGAAGATATGTTTTTTGTGTCAGGAATTTATTTACTAGTCAATTCGCTGGGCGTTTTCTGTTAGTTACCGTAACAATTTTTCACTTCACCGCGCAAAGTGTTGCTCAGGCACCAATAATTCAACCTGGTATTCCAGGACAACCAAGTCGGCTAATTTCTGCAGAGGAAGCGTCGGATTTAGCCAGTATCCAATTTTCTCAAGGCGATGTGATGTTTATGCAGGGAATGATTTCTCATCATGCTCAAGCTATGGAAATGGCTGCTTTGGTTAATGAAAGAACGAACCGCGAGGCTGTGCGATTACTTGCTCAGCGGATTTCACTTTCCCAAGAAGATGAAATCTCGATGATGCAAGACTGGTTGGAGGATCGTGATCTAGAAGCTCCCGATATGAATATCCATCATTCTCCTGATTACATTCCCATGCCTGGCATGGCGAGCATGGATGATATGGCTGCACTGGAAGACGCTGAAGGTTTCGCTTTCGATTCGCTGTTTTTAGAATTCATGATTAAGCATCACGACGGTGCTTTAACAATGGTTGATACTCTTTTAGATCAACGCGGTTCTGCGCAGGATTCAGTGCTCTTTGCTTTTACTTCTGATGTGACATCAGACCAAACCAGTGAAATTGAACGTATGGACGCCATGTTGGCTGGGTTTTCCCCTGATCCGCGAGTGAATCTTCGGGCCGGATTTAATGACGCGGGTGAAGCGTCGTTAAATATGGAGTTGCTTGTAGCGATTCCGAAACCTGAAGGTTTCTTTGATCCTAGCAATCCTTCAGGACTACCTATGGATCGTGAAGATGCAGACGCTGATCAAACGTTATCACCGGATGCGGATATAGATGTCGCCGATAATTTAACCGGTCAAACTGGAATAAGTACCGCAGTTGAAACCCCTGTGGCTGACGATACAGAAGACGAAAATTCAGAGCCGCGCCCTAGCTTATTAAATTTTGCCAACACCGACCTAACGTTTGCGGGCAATGTTTTGGTTGCTGGCAACTACCATGGCTTTAATGCCTTCGATATTAGCAACCCTCGAGCTCCAGAATTATTAAGTTCAGTTGTTTGTCCTGGCGGGCAGGGGGATGTATCAATTATTGGGGATTTGCTGATTCTCTCGGTTGAGCAAACCAGAGGTCGCCTGGATTGTGGTTTACAGGGAGTGGCAGAACCAACAAGCACTGACCGATTTAGAGGTATCAGAATCTTCGACATTAGTGATTTTAGATTGCCGCAACAGGTCGGAGCAGTGCAAACCTGCCGAGGTTCACACACCCATACTGTAGTCACAGATCCTGATGATGAAGGTAATATTTATGTGTATGGCTCTGGGACTAGTTCTGTTCGACCTGGAGACGAACTTGACGGTTGTTTTGAAGAGTCTCCATATGAAAACACTGAATCAGCATTGTTCAGAATTGATGTCATTCAGATTCCACTGAATGATCCTGCGGAATCTCGAGTAGTAAATCGGCCTTTTATTTTCTCTGACCCGAACTCGGGAGTAGCAGCAGGATTATGGGAAGGCGGAGATCATGGAGAGGGCACCCAAAGTACGCGTGAAACTAATCAGTGTCATGACATTACTGCCTATCCCGAAATCGGTATGGCCGCTGGGGCCTGTTCTGGTAATGGCATTCTCTTGGATATTTCAGATCCAGTGAACCCTATTCGCTTGGATGAAGTAATCGATGCTGGTTTTGCCTACTGGCATTCGGCGACATTCAATAATGATGGTGACAAAGTTTTATTTACCGACGAGTGGGGTGGGGGGGGGCGACCTCGCTGCCGTGCCTCTGATCCTATTGATTGGGGTGCCGATGCCATCTATGACATTGTTGACGGTAAGATGCAGTTTCGCAGCCACTATAAAATGCCGGCGCCGCAAACCGACACGGAAAATTGTGTAGCACACAATGGCTCACTAATCCCGGTGCCGGGGCGAGATATATTCGTTCAGGCCTGGTACCAGGGTGGAATCTCGGTAATTGATTTCACTGACTCATCAAATCCTACTGAAATTGCCTTTTTCGATCGTGGGCCCCTACATGAAGAAGAACTTATTCTGGGAGGATACTGGTCAGCCTACTGGTATGGTGGATTGGTCTATGGGACTGAAATCGCCAGAGGCCTCGACGTTCTATCTCTTGTCCCCAGTGACTATTTGACCGCAAATGAAATTGCAGCAGCGTCGCTGCTGGCTCCTGACTCAGTTGTTAATGCTCAACAACA
>CAWKZI010000315.1:0-3898 GCA_963854365.1 Gammaproteobacteria bacterium | reverse complement strand
GGTTGGGTTTAGCTTAGGAGCAGTATTAAATAACATTTTTTATTCTCAATTGCCGGTCTAATATCTGGCATAACCACCGCCTATTGATTCACCCGCCCCGGAAAATTAAGGAAATAATTTTAAATTTTAACTATTGTTGATGTAACGCTTGATTTTTTTTCAGAGACATACTGATACTGTATTCTCACGATAAATTTAAGTGATTGCTAAAATGCGCCTTAAGTAATCTCTTCTTGAAAGATTTCTTGTCTATAAGGAGGCATCGATTGCAGGATTGTCTTGCCGTAGCGCCGATTAACTATTCTTTCATCAAACAAAGTTATCTGTCCGGTATCGTTTTCGCTTCTTAATAGACGCCCACTAGCTTGAACCAGACGGAAAGCGGCATCAGGTACTGCTAACGTCATAAAGGCGTTCATTCCCTGTTGTTCAACCCAGTCAGAAAGAGTCAATTCTATCGGATCATTTGGCACTGCGAATGGAATCTTGGCTATAAGTACATGAGTGCAATACTTCCCGGGTAAATCCACACCTTCTGCAAAGCTCGACAAACCAAATATTAGACTACCTTCTCTTTTGTCCACTCTTTGTCGATGATACTTAAGCAACTGCGACTTTTGATAATCGTCCTGGCATAGAATCAAGTCTCGCCACTCTCGCGGCAATCTTTGCATGACATCTAACATCTGCCGCCGACTAGAAAATAACATTAAGGCAGAACAATCTTTCTTCAACAGAGTTGGCAAAGCGGAGACTATTAACTCAGTGTGTCTTTCCGAATCGGTCGGATCACAATTCATTTTCGGCACCACCAAGTTAGCTGCGCTCGCAAAATTGAATGGGCTTGGTATGGTTAAATAGTGGGTGTGTTCCGGCAGCCCCGCGCGCATTTTCAACATATCGAATTGACCAAGAGCTGATAAGGTTGCAGAAGTTAATACTGCCCCCGCGCAACTCTGCCATAGACGTTCTTGTAAATTTTCCGCGGCTAGTACCGGGCTAGAGGAAAGGCCGATATCTTTAAAGCTGTCATTTTCATTGCAACTTAGCCATCGTGCGCTCGGAGCCTTGTCAGGTGAATCACTTAGTGCATAACTAAGCCAAAGTTCAAGGGTCGCCTCAGTTCTTCCTATTAAACTACCTACTAATGGAAACCATTGCTCGGCTAGCTGCCTTCTACTAACATCGCCAGCCTCCTCCATAGCATCTTTTAAATCATCATTAATATCCTGAAAAGCTGTTGCTAGGCGGCTAAACTGATTAGCGAGATTAGAAGCCATTGTTTGTATTTCTAATGGCACTACCCCGAGCTTAAAAGCATGTTTAGTACGATTTTCATAACTATCTACATGCTCAAGAGCATCCAAAGTTTGTTCTAACAAGAACCATGCCTGCTCTAACTCATGGATAGTGTCAGAAATGAGCTTTTGCAACGAGCCTTGCTGGCGGACATTAATTAAGCCGTCTTTCAGCATTCGCTGTAGCAGCGGTTGGCTCCGGTCAAGCCAGGCAGAGGTCGCTTTCACTCGAGTGTAAGCAGAAAAATGGTTATTACTCTTGGAAGGGAGGTGGTGGGCCTCGTCGAATATATAAATGCACTTTTCTGGATGAGGAAGTATTGCTCCACCACCAAGGGCAAGGTCAGTTAGCACTAAATCATGATTACTGACGATGCAATCGGCTTTATCCATAGAATCACGGGCTTTATAGAAGCAGCAGTTTCTAAAGTGACTACACTTCGGACCCATGCACTGTCCACGATCGACTGTCAGAGGCTTCCATTCTGCATCTAACAATGGAGATTTCCAATCGTCTCTGTCTCCTTCCCAGTTACCTGCGCTCAATTCGTCAAGCATGTCCTGATAAAGTTTTTGGTCGCCCTCTCCTTGATCATCAAGTTCTTCACCATACAGGTCCATAAGAGCTTGCATGCTGTCATTACCTTTCAGCAACATGTCTAGCTTTGCTAAACAAAGATAGCGTCCTCGTCCTTTAGCTAAGGAATAAGTAAAGGTCAAATCAGAGCCTTCTAGTATTTCTGGTAAGTCTTTGAGCATAACTTGCTCTTGGAGCGCCACAGTAGCTGTCGCAATAATCACTTTGTAGCCAAGTTCTTGGGCAAGGGGCAGAACTGCCAGCACATAAGCAAGAGTTTTTCCGGTTCCTGTACCAGCCTCCACTACACAAACAGGCGGCTCGGAATCACCTTCGACAGCCAGCATACTGAGAGATTTAGCTATTTCAGCAATCATCTGCCGTTGGCCATAGCGCGGAGTTAGCTCACGAGACTCTAGAAGTTGCCGGTAAGCCGATTGAATTCGATCTTTAACATCATCAGCAAGCATTCAGCATGATCCTGGGGGTGGTGGTTACGTGACGGCACGAGAACAGAGGAGGCCCAATTATAGCATCTGAATGAGTAAACCCTCGGTTTTACCACTAATTATGGAGCCGATATTGCCACATTTAAGTAACAAAAAATGGATGGCCGAATATAGTGAGATTTCAACTGTTGGAAAATTTTATTGCCTTGAAAGAAAGAACTTCTGCTAATATTGTAACCGTGTAGACAAGACTTTTAATTAGCCGGTTATGTAGTCCATGGCAACAACTCCAAGTATGCAAACAGATTTATCAATAGACAGTACTAAGGATATACAAAAACCAGAAGATCGAGTGCTTGCTATTTCTAAAATTCCTGCAGATACCCCTGATGCGCAGGCAAAATTCTCTTCTATTGCTCAGAATGATACGGACGAATCTGTACGTTGCGCCGCTATCAGGCGCTTGCTTAGCCTTGACGATCTTTACGGATTGAGAAAAACGCCCGGATTAATCAAATCCACAGCAACTCAGCAATTACTAGAAATTCTCGCCGGAAAAATTCTCTCAAATTACGAAGAAACAGAACGGATAGAAAAAATAAGGGAATTATCTCCCGCGGAGAACAAGCAAATAGGCCTACTAGCCAAATGTAAAGCCGCCGGTAATGAGGCACTTTCGATTATTAATGAAGCCGAAGACCTCGCAGATCTTTGTTTATTCTCTATCAGCGTTCACGTTAGGAAAAATGCTGCAATCAAAATCAATGATACGAAACTACTTAAAATGTTAAGAGAAAAGGTCAGAAACAAAGATAAGACTGTGTTTAAAATTTTAGATCAAAGACTTGGTTCTGAAGCTAATAAAGAAATCACATCAATTACAGAGCAATCACAACAGTCATTTGAGGCAACAGAAAAATTAGCACTAAAAACTGAGCCTGAGCTTGGCCCTAAACAATTAAAAGAAAACCAACCTTCCGCGTTATTTACCAAAAATCCCAATGAAGGGGCAGCACACTCAAGTAAGAGCAAGGACAAAAAATCAGCAACAACTAAAAGCTCAGCTGCCAAGCCTCCCAAAGAAAAAGTAAAGGAAGAAAAACTAAATTTAAATCTAGCCGAGCTTGAACTGGAATCAAAAAAACTTAGCCACAAGAACACAACCAAACTAAACGCATTGAGTAATGCATTTGACCGTCATAAGAAAATCAAAGTTTACTCTGAGGAGAACGCCGATGAGAGGCTTAGCGTATTAGAAATTTCTTTAAAAGAAAAATCAAAAAAGAACAAACTTCATCAAGAGCAACTTCAAATCAGCACCACCTCGTTATTTGAAGTATTGAAGAAAGCTCTCAATGAGGGGCAATCCCAAGAGGCACTGCCGACTTGGGATAAGATCCAAGGAAATATTAGTAACACTAGTGGAAAAATTCACTCCGAGCTACAAAGTAGCTCCAACGTTTATAAAGATAAACTTAACGAGTTAAGGGACTGGAAAACCTTCGCTGCAACTGAAAAGAAAAAAGAACTTATAGAGCATATGCAGCACCTTATCGATTCCAAGATGCATGCAG
>CAWKZI010000314.1:0-3909 GCA_963854365.1 Gammaproteobacteria bacterium | reverse complement strand
ATGCAATCTTAATGTTAGTTGCCGGTATTGGTATTCCTATCATGGCTTCACTAAATGCCAGCCTCTCAGTGAAGCTACAAAGCTCCGCTTTAGCGGCAGCTACATTGTTTTTCGTCGGCCTCGTTGGTGCTTTAGTTTATCTATTCATTTCTGAGGGTATTCCAAACAGTATCACTAGACCCTCTATCCCTTTCTATTTTTATCTAGGCGGATTGTTTGTCTTGTTTTACGTCCTTAGCGTTACTTGGGTAGCTCCACGATTCGGCATCGGCAATGCAATTGCCTTTGTGTTGCTTGGTCAACTTATGTCCATGGCAACGATTGATCAATTTGGGCTCATGGGTGCTCAACAAACCACGTTAACACTGCAACGATTATTTGGCCTAGCCTTTATGGCCGTAGGCGTCTTTTTAGTCGTGAGAAAATAATGGGAATTGAAAATGTTTAGTGCGCTCGAAAATACTTCTGTCGCACTTTGGGTTGGCCAATCTCTTTGGGCTTACCCAATCTTACTAAGCACACATATTGTTGGGCTAGCTATTGTTGTGGGTATTTTTGCCATGCGTGACCTGCGCTTACTCGGATTCTTCCATGGCCTGTGTCCAACGGCATTCTTGCCTCTGAGCAAAATGGCATGGATGGGTTTCATCATAAATGCTATTTCTGGTTTTTTGTTGTTCACCTCCCAAGCGCTAACTTTTATTAGTAGCACGCCATTCCTTCTAAAAATCGCCTGTATAATTGCCGGCATGGCAATGGCTGGAGTGATCCAATCTAAGTTGCGCGGAGAATTAGCCAATAGCGGCGGGGAGGCAGTGTTAAGTGGATCGATAAAGACTTTAGCAGCTGCTTCTCTACTACTTTGGATCGCAGCTATTATTGCGGGGCGCTTAATTGCGTATCTCTAAATTACAAAGAGTTAAATTGTTAAAATTGAAATTCATTAAAGTTAAGTTCCCTGGTATCAAACCAATTTAAACAAGGCCATAAATGTTGGAATCAATAGCACTAATCATTGCCGATGGTCCTCTTAACCTGTGGATACAATCCATCTATTGGTTGTGGCCTATTCTTGAGATTACGCATTTTATAGGTTTGTCATTATTATTAGGTGGCTTGATCATTATTGATTTGCGTATGGCGGGTCATTTCAGAGAATTCAACCTTACTGCCACACACAAACTTCTCCCGATCGTGTTCCTGGGCTTTGGCTTGAATTTGCTTACCGGAGTACTATTTTTCTGTGGTGACCCCTTGCGCTATTCAGTGAATATTAGTTTCCAGATAAAGATGGTTCTAGTAGCTTTTGCTGGCCTTAACGCACTATTTTATTACTGCAAGATCAATCCAGTTATTCACACTTGGAATACAGCAGCAGAATCTCCACCAATCGCAAAAGCGGTTGCCTATACTTCGCTAATTACTTGGACCGGCGTACTCCTCTGTGGAAGATTAATTCCCTACTTAGGCACTGGCTAAGCCATGCATGGGATCACATTGCACATTGCCGCGTAATCTTATCATTTGATCTGTATTGTTCACGATCAGTTCAATTTCTTCATCGCTAACTCCTGCAACTCTTTCCTCTTCGATCATTGCTGAATTCAGGCCATCAATAAACTCTTAGCTAGCAATTACCACAACACTGCAAATGCTAAAGAGAGACCATAATCTAAAGTGGTATCCGCTACCTTGAAGTAGTTATCCAATTCATAGTCTTAGCTTTCTTAAATCAAGAGTTCACAGACTCCTAAATGCAAAATGCTACTCGTTGAGCTTCGCCTCATTAACAATATCTTTTCGTGGTTTAAATATTCTAGCAATGGTTTCATCATCATTAAACATTAGGTGCTTGAGAGCCCCTAGAACATGCAAAATCACTAAAACGGCCAGCAGGAGTGCGCCGTTGGAGTGAAATATCAGCGCCACCTCAGCGAGCCCATTGTTTTTTGAGAGAGCCCAGGCCATTAGTGGTCCCGAGACAATCATTACTGTCAGCGCACCAAGCATTAAGTAGTGCGAAAATTTAGCAAACTTATGAATGCCCTTTGATTGACCGTTGACTCGAGGGTGAGGGCTAAAGATTCTCCAAACAATTCGGCTGACAAGCGGTAACCAAGCAATTAGACCTATGGTTATGTGAAGAGAGCGACGTGCATCTATTTCTGTCAATGGCTGGTAAGAAATACTTTGCCCAAAGTACCAAAGTACCAGAACCACCAAAGCGGTCGACCAATGCAGAATAATCGATATCCACCCGAAAGAATTAGCCTGATCGTAAAGTGAATTTTGCGGCTTCATGGCACGATATTACTGGATGATATGAGAAGCCGAAGTGTAGTTAGATTTGTAATCATTGAACTAACCAGAGCTCGGCAATCAGTTGGCGGCTATCTAATCCTTTATTTATCTATATGGAAAAATAATCTAGACGACCACCAGATTGATTTAAAACGCTAACGTCTTCTTATTTATATTTAGATGGATAGAAGCGCACAGATGCTCTCGAAGATTCCGGATCACAATCATAAGCTGCAAGTTTATACCCTTCTCTACCGGCAACCCAGCGAGTGGTATAGGCCGTGGATTCACGCAGAAACATTGGATCTTCGATAGTCAAAGTCACCTTAAGGTCCTCTCCGTCACGCCAATATTCTTCAGTGATAACTTTTTGAGACGAAGAAGGAATACCGTTGTAATCATCAAATCCTGCCACGTCAAAAACGAAATGAGTAGTAGTAACATGAAGCACGTCATCCTCATAATAACCAACAGAGAATCCCTGAATACTGAAATCAGTCGCACTAGGCTCTCGCCCATCCAACCAAACAGTTCGTAGTTGATCGTCTTTCTCATAGCGGAACAATACCCGATCAGGCCATTGTGTAACCAGCATGTGATAGGGGTCATACTGAATCGCCGGAGAAGAAGCTGGCTGGCAATCATACTTAGGCGCCATGATCTCCTCCCAAACCTGTTGGTAAGCTATGGCTCTCTCATTCAGCACTGGGAAATTATCTTCACCCCATGGAACATTCTCTCCATTTACAGGACGAGCCCGCGGGCTACCATCCCAGATTCCTGCGAGATCAGGAATATGATCATCTATTCCCTGGGCACCCAATTTTGGAATCGAGTAAAGCATTAGTAACACCAAGACAGAGGTACCGACTGTGATTTTCACTAGTAAATCCTTCGTGTAGCCTATCGCTTCTGATTTAATCAATTCTTTATTATTTCCTTCAGGCTTCATAACTCCTCCTAGCACCACTGTTTTTATTAATGGGCTTCGATACTAATTCTTTGATAAGAAAATCTTAACGCTATCGCGTTAACGCGCAGGCGTTCTCTCTTCAACTCGACCACCCTCAAGCACCGGGCTGCCATCAGCTTTAGTCATGCGGACACAACAGAGACCTTGAGAGCCATCAGCTCGAGATGGCTGACCAGACGCTTTGACAATCATTCCCGTTGGCAATGAATCAGGTGTCCATCCCATTCGGCGAAGGCCCACTGGAGCTCCCAGCTCGATTTGCCACTCTGAAGTATCGCCATTGCCAACAGTAACATCGAGATATAGAAAGGCATGGGGGTTACGAAATACGAAGCGTGTAACGGCTCCCTCAATTTCTACCCGCTTTGATGAGTCGTAAAACGGCGTGCTTGCATGGTGGGCGATTACCGGCGCCATCATCATTATTAAGCCTAAGATGACTCCTGCAGCTGCAGCTTTTTTCCAATGGCGAATGCTCATTCCTACCTCCAAATACTTGATTGTCGTGACTTATTAATTAACTATTGGAAGAGTAATAACAATGGCTGCCTGAGTCAATCACAAATGCTGGATAATCAATGATTTAGGTTTTCATATATTTAAAGTGTGACATGACCCTTATTTCTAATTTGATA
>CAWKZI010000313.1:0-3913 GCA_963854365.1 Gammaproteobacteria bacterium | reverse complement strand
TCAACAACAATTCCCCCCGCAATACCGAAGATCATGAAGAAGTGAAGATATCTTAGTAATTCAAATAGCATAGGCTAATAGCTCTTCATCTCCCGCCAGCAATACTTTTTATGCTGTTGTCGCGGGGTTGCCAAAAAGATAAATTGGTGTGGGATTTTTAAGGTAGTCATTGTAGCTATTATTTAGCCTCTGTCACCTGTTCTATGGCGCTACTTTGGTCCTGAATCGAGAATCAATGCTTAGAAATGAACCTCTTTTCAACACAGCATCCAGCAACAGTTGAAATGCAAGGAGAGGTCCTCTATTCTGCTATTTTGTGGGGCCTTCGTCCATTTGATGAACTTGACGACTATCCCCTCAAGCCGGACATTCAATTAAGGTTGGTCATTAGAGGGTATTACAATGAGAATTAGAGATTGGCAAAAGCTGGTGCTTCAATCTGTGCTATTTGCAACGTTAATTCCAATAGCGAATGCTGCTGATCGAGTTGGCAATTTTGGATTAATCGACGCGGCTGGTGATTTCCATCAGTTATCAAAATATGGCTATCAAAATGCTTTGGTAATTGTGGTGCAAGAGAATGGTTGTGAAATGAACTATAACCAAAATCACAAATACAAACTATTAGAAACCACTTATAAAGATCGAGGCGTTAGTTTTGTCATGTTGAATGCCTCAGATGAACGTAATGCAGTAAGGTCAGAAGCGCAGGCGTTTGACTATGCTTGGCCGATCATGATGGACAATACGCAGCTTGTTGCTGAATCTCTTGGTATTAGCAAGGCTGGCGAAGTAGTAGTTCTTAATCCGAGCCGGTCAGAGATTTTGTATCGAGGCCCTATTGATACTCAGAGTCGGGGTAGTGAGCCATCTATTACACATCTTTCCGATAGCATAGAAAAGGCAATTGCCGGTGATTCTCGTACTTTACGAACTACCGTAGTAGCAGCAGATGGATGTGATATTGAGTTTTCCTCCCAGGAAATGCATAGCTCCAATGTGCCTGACTACACAAATGACGTTGCTCCAATCTTGGCGGAAAAGTGCGCTAATTGTCATCGCGAAGGAGGAATTGCTCCCTTCGCCATGAACAGCCATCAAATGGTTAAGGGCTGGTCGCCAATGATAAAAGAAACTCTGATGACCAAGAGGATGCCTCCCGCACAAGTCGATCCTCAGGTAAATCATTTTTCTAACGCCCGCTATATGGAAATTGATGAATTACAAACTCTGGTTCATTGGATTGATGCAGGGGCCCCTAGAGGGCGTAATGAATCAGACCCTCTCAGCGAGCTCGAATTCAGAGAAGGGTGGCAGCTTGGTGAACCGGACCACATTGTTTATTCCGAGCGTTTTACTGTTCCAGCAACAGGGGTCGTTGATTATCGATTTCCAGTAATTGATTTGCCCTTCGAAGAAGATAAATGGGTGAAGGCAGTCCAGTTTATGCCGAGTGAAAGGCAAGTAGTTCATCACATGATTGCCAGAGTCGTCGAGCCGAATTTCGATCGAACTAAAGCTACTTCGGAAAGAGGGGAGGCCCGATTTCTTGAAGGTTTTGCTCCAGGCAAGGATGATGCCACTCAGTTTCCGGAAGGTACTGGCGTTTTCATTCCAGTAGGCTACAAAATTGAAATATCCGAACACTATACGACCATGGGTCGCGAAGTTACCGATCAAACTGCCATTGGATTGTATTTTACCGACGAAGAGCCAGAACACGAATTCCGCACTTACTCTTTATCTCATGGTGGTGGGAATTTGAATATTCCTGCCGGCGCTAGGGATCATCGCATGTATGCCAGCTATGTATTTGATAATGATGTTATGGTTCATGCCTTTCGTCCACATATGCACACACGGGGTAAGAATATGAAATTTAAAGTGATTTACCCTGACAATAGCTCCGAAGATTTAATAAATGTGCCTAATTATAATTTTGCGTGGCAGCCAACTTATCGCCTTACCGAGCCGAAGATGCTCCCGGCGGGATCGCGGGTGGTTATAGATGGTGCGCTAGATAATTCTGAGCTTAACCCTGGAGCAGCGGATCCTAATATTGCTGCGTTAGGCGGGCTGCAAACATGGGAAGAAATGTTTATAGGTTATTTTACTTACCACAATGTTAATGAAATATAGTAAGAACACAGTGAGAGATTAACTAGGAGAGGTACGCAAGTTGCGGATAAAGGATTGTAATAACACAGCTGATTTTCGGAAGTTAGCTAAAAAAAGACTTCCGGCGCCTTTATTTCATTATATTGATGGTGGTTCGGATGATGAAGTAACCTTGCGCCGAAATACTGAGTCTTTTGACAATGTACGGTTGATTCCAAATGCCTTGGCAGATTTGTCGGGCATGGACCTCAGTGTTAATGTTCTGGGGCAGGATATAGATTGGCCAGTGTTTTGTTCGCCAACTGCTATGACACGCCTCTTCCATCATGAAGGCGAAGCGGCAGTATGTCGCGCTGCTCATAACCACAAAACTATGTATAGCCTCTCCTCACTGTCAACAACCAGTATCGAGGAAGTTGGCGCCGTTACCTCTGGTCCGAAATGTTTCCAATTGTATATCCACAAAGATCGGGGCTTAAGTTGGGACTTTATTGAGCGCTGTAAGCAATCAAATTACTCAGCAATTTGTTTAACTGTAGATACTTTAGTTGCTGGAAATAGGGAAAAAGATCTTTACACTGGTATGGTGATCCCACCAAAATTTACTCTTCGTAGTCTATTCAGTTTTGCGATGCATCCAAGTTGGAGCTTCAATTATTTGCTGCGCAAGAAATTTGAGCTTGCCAATGTTGCCAGCCAAATTAAAGAAGGCTCCGATAAGTTGACATCCGTAGTAGGCTATATGAATAGCCAGTTTGATCGATCTATCACTTGGAAGGACGCTGAAGAGGCCATTCAACGCTGGGGCGGCCCTTTTGCAGTGAAAGGTGTTATGTCCGTTGAGGATGCAAGGCGGGCCGTGGATATTGGGGCTTCCGCGATAATGATCTCAAATCACGGGGGTCGCCAATTAGATGGCTCGACTGCACCATTTGATCAGCTTGCTGATATTGTCGATGCGGTAGGTGACAAGATTGAAATCATTTTAGATGGTGGCGTGCGCCGGGGCACTCATGTTCTCAAAGCACTCTCATTGGGTGCTAAGGCGTGCATGATAGGCCGCGGTTACTTGTACTCAGTAGCTGCTGGAGGCCAACCAGGAGTGGAGAGGGCGCTGGCAAAATTGCGAGAAGAAATAGAGAGAGATATGATCTTGATGGGCTGCTCAAACGTTAAAGAGCTCAATCGGTCGAAGCTCCATTTTGATCGATAGCTGCTTTTTATTGCGCTTGCTCGGCACTACTCAAATCCCACTGTTGCGATAAAATTTGTTAGCGAATTAGTGAAGTCCTCTAATATAAAGCGGGTAATTGCCGATTCCTTTGTCACACACTAGTTGATGCGCAGTGCTGATCTGCGAACGGTGCAAGAACTGCTGGGACACAATGCCATCTCGACTACCCAGATTTATAATTATGTTCTTGGTCGAAGTTATACGGGAACTAGCAGGCTGCTTGACAGTATGCGATTTTCGAATCCTCTGGCAGGCACTTCTAGATGAATGTGAACTAATAGACTAACAATGTGGTTTTGCTCATTCCTTGATTGTAGCTCCAATTGTTTTGTATCCCAGAAGTACCACTCAAAAACTATTGATTCCCGACTATAAATAAGAATTATGATCTAATAGCTTGAGCGAAATCCTGAGTAGAAATTGTTAAGACAATACGAGGAATTGGAGAATGTATCGATGGATGATTCAACAAGAAACATGACTGCTTCTGAAAAGGCAGGGCTTGCAAGAGACGCTCTCTGGCCTAACTATGCACCGCCGGCAGATATAGTGTTTGTCCGA
>CAWKZI010000312.1:0-3917 GCA_963854365.1 Gammaproteobacteria bacterium | reverse complement strand
CGAGCCAATAATGAGTACTAGCTTGCTCTTACCTGGTGAAGAGGAACACCTATTAGATGCTTACGAAATGCGACTAAAGATAGGAAAACTTGTAGACTTGATCATCGATGGCGGCGTCTGTGGTTTAGAGCCTACAACAGTGGTCGATTTAGTTGGTGATGCGCCGCAAATACTTAGAGCAGGAAAAGGTGCTACCGAGCCGTTTCTCTGACTTACTATTTCTTTTGCATATAAGATTTAGAGTCATATAAATATTTACTATTAAATAGAGTTTGAATAGATTCAGGAGAAGAAGTTGTCAATAGGAGACTCACAAGAAAGAGTGCTGTCAGGAATGCGGCCTACTGGGCGTTTGCATTTGGGCCACTACCACGGTGTGCTGAAGAATTGGGTGAAATTGCAACATGAATATGAGTGTTTCTTTTTCGTCGCCGACTGGCATGCGCTTACCACTCACTACGGTGAATCTGGCATTTTTCAAGAGCATGTTTTGGACATGGTGATTGATTGGCTTGCAGTCGGAGTTAACCCTGGCTCGGCTTCTTTGTTCGTCCAGTCGAAAGTTCCTGAACATGCGGAGTTGCATTTGCTATTGTCTATGCTTACACCGCTGGGATGGCTGGAGCGGGTACCTTCTTATAAAGATCAGCAAGAAAAGCTAAGTGAAAAAGAACTCGATACCTATGGGTTTCTGGGTTACCCGCTTTTGCAGGCAGCGGATATTCTGATCTATCGCGCGGGATATGTCCCCGTGGGTGCCGATCAAGTTGCACATGTAGAACTCACTCGAGAAGTTGCCCGAAGATTCAATCATATCTATGGTCGTGAACAAGGTTTCCAAGAAAATGCTTTGGCCGCAGTGGGTAAGATGGGTAAGAAATCAGCTCGACTCTACTCTCAATTGCGCACGGCGTATCAAGAGCGTGGGGACCAGGAGGCTTTAGAAAAAGCCCAGGCGCTTTTAAAAGAACAACAAAATATCTCTATCGGTGACAGGGAGCGATTATTTGGATTTCTTGAGGGTGGTGGGAAGATGATCTTGGCGGAGCCGCAATCTTTATTGACGAAAGCATCTAAGATGCCGGGATTAGATGGTCAGAAAATGTCTAATTCCTACGATAACATCATTAGTTTGCGGGAGCCCCTCGAGGAAGTTGAAAAGAAAATTGCTACGATGCGGACGGACCCTGCCAGGGTTCGGTTAACTGACCCAGGCGATCCGGAAAAATGCCCGGTGTGGCAGTTTCATCAAAACTATTCCTCTGAGGAGACTAAGACTTGGGTTGTTGAGGGGTGTAAGAGCGCAGGAATCGGCTGTTTAGAGTGCAAGAAACCAATAATCCAAGCTGTCACTGCTGAGTTAGAGCCGATCCAGAAAGAAGCAGCAAAGTATGAAAAAGACCATGATATTGTGCGCTCGATTCTCGCGGAAGGCAGTGAGAATGCGCGCGAATCTGCAAAGAAAACGATTCAGGATGTACGCGAAGCTGTAGGCTTAAATACCTGGTAACTAGTGGCGCCTGAAATGAGCTTTTCCAGTTCATTTAAGGTAAAATTTGTTCTTAAGTTTAGATCAAGTAGCCGAACATAGCAGACCTATAGATTGACAACCAACGGTACCGAAGCAGACACTAAAATCCTTGTTATAAAAGGGGATACTGCTACTCCGGAAGAGTTAGATTCCGGCCCATCCTCTCAGCAAGAGCTTCCTTTTGCCTTCGTTGCAGGGGAGGCGATTACAGAAATTCCTAAAGACCTCTATATACCACCCGATGCTTTGGAAATCTTTCTCGATGCATTTGAAGGCCCATTAGACCTGCTCTTGTATCTGATTAAGCGACAAAACATTGATATTCTCAATATTCGTGTCGCAGACATCACTGACCAATATATGGCCTATGTGGATCTAATGGAGGCGAGCCAATTTGAATTGGCTGCGGAGTATCTAGTAATGGCCGCTATGCTGGCGGAAATTAAATCCAGAATTTTACTACCTAGGGAAAAAGAAGAGGAATCTAAAGAATCTGACCCTCGAATGGAGCTAATTCGTCGTCTGCAAGAGTATGAGCGGTTCAAGAAGGCCGCTGAAGATATTAATGACCTTCACCGAATGGATAGAGATGTACATCGAGCGGCAGCAGCTTTACCTGAGATTGAGAAAATTGCCCAGGACCCTGATGTCGACCTCCAGGATGTGTTGATAGCATTGAGTAGAGTTTTGAAACGGGGTGATAATTATGAGCATCACCATATACAAATGGAGACGCTTTCTACTCGGGAAAAAATGTCTGAGATTCTCGTTCGAATTTCAGAGCACAAATTTGTGCCACTGGTTTCATTGTTGCTAAAAGAAGAAGGTCGCCTTGGTGTGGTGGTAACTTTTTTGGCAATCATGGAATTAATGAAAGATTCACTTATCGAAATTGTGCAATCAGAACCTTTTGCACCTATCCATATAAAATCTAGAAGTTAGGAGACTTTAGATGTAGAAAGATAGAGTGAGTAGATAAGCGAATTGCATGGTTCAAAAAATATTTCTTAAATAATAGTTAGTTTCATTGAGTGCCAACTGACAAATAATTAGTGTAGAAGGTAGTTGAGTAAAAAATCTATGACCGATGTGGATAACAAAGTAAAAATAATTGTGGAAGGATTGCTATTAGCTGCCGGCAGACCTTTGAGCTTAGATAATATTGCACAAATATTTTCTAAGAGTGAAAGGCCAGACAAAGTCGAATTAAAAACTGTAATGCAAAGTATTACTGAAGACTGTAATGACCGAGGGTTCGAGCTCAAAGAAGTTGCGACAGGGTTCAGGTTTCAAGTCAAGCAAGATCTTAGTGAATGGGTCGCAAGGCTATGGGAAGAGCGTCCTCCAAGATACACTCGAGCCCTATTGGAAACTTTGGCACTAATTGCTTATCGGCAACCTATAACTCGAGGAGATATCGAAGAGATTCGTGGGGTTGGGGTCAGCTCGAATATTATTCGAACTCTTTTAGACAGGGAATGGGTAAGGGTAGTAGGTCATCGCGATGTGCCCGGCAGGCCAGCAATGTTTGCTACTACTAAACAATTCCTTGATCACTTTAATTTAAAGAGTTTACAGGAATTACCACCTCTTTCTGAAATTAAAGATCTAGTGAAAGCCGATCCGGAATTTGACTTAGAAGAAGACCTAGCGGCTCAGCGGATTCTCGATTTGCCTGAAGATAGCGAGGATCAAAATAGCCATGAAATGACGATAGGGGAAACAGAACAGATGTTAGCAGAAGAAGAAGCTGCTGAGCTGTCCAAAAAGCCTTTAGATGAAATATTGGCCGACGACCCTGGTCGAATAGTTGAAGATGAGTTGAATGAAGAAGGTGAAGAGGATGAAGAATTTAAAAATTCAGATGAAAACTTAGAAGTCGATGAAATCAATAAGAGAGTCGAGGAAACAGGGTCTGGGCCATTTGTGGATGCAGTTAATGCAAAGAAAGATTCCGGAATAGTTGATTCGCCAGATGATATTCAAGATGAAGATACTAAGAGAGTATAAGTTGAGTAATAAGACATAAATTAAGAGAGCCATGAGCCGGATGAATCAAATATTAAATTTGAAACTGTATCTTTGATTGATAAAGCTATTATCTAACGACGAAGGTGAACGCTTAAATCAAGCACATGAAAGCTTTTAGTCGGTGATGATAGTCAAGAAACTACACCCTGAACGCAATGCAAAGAAATCTTACAACTATTAAAATTAATAAACATACTGAAGAGTCATGACAGAGAAACTTCAAAAAGTTTTGGCACGGGCTGGTTTCGGTTCACGTCGCGAAATCGAAGGCTGGATAAGCAAGGGACGTATCAAAGTAAATGGTAAAGTCGCTATTTTGGGCGAGCGAGTAGGAGGCGATGATCAAATTGTCGTT
>CAWKZI010000311.1:0-3918 GCA_963854365.1 Gammaproteobacteria bacterium | reverse complement strand
ACTTCCAGGCCATGGCCCTAGCTTTCTCGATCGTGAACGCATCGATTATGTGCAAACTTACTACACCGATTTAACTGCCGAGATCATTCGCCTTAAAGGAATTGGATATAGTGCTGAAGAAGCTGCTGCGCGAGCTGATTTACGCCAGCACGCAGACACCCTTGGAGTCACTCAGATCGGGGCGAATGCGGAAGCCGTTACTCGAATGTACGCCTTACTAGATGGAACCATCGAATGAGCAAAAAATCGAGCGACCAATAGTATTAAGCATCTAATTTAGGAGTTCAAGAATGCAAAATCTCAAATTACTTTTGCTCATCTTAGCGATGAGTACCGCACTAATCAGCTGCGGAGAATCAGGCCCAGGCAGCGAAAAAGCGGCGGTGGATATCATCGACAATGCCGGCTTAATAATTAGTGTTGACCCAAGCTTCGAGGCCCTCGTGCCAGCTGAAGCTAATATCCAGAAGCTTGCTGGCGGGTTTGCTTTCACTGAAGGCCCTGTATGGCATAACCGACAGGAACATTTGATGTTCAGCGACCTCCGCAACAACGCTATACATATTTGGGATGATGAAAACGGCTTACAAACTTTTATCCAACCAGTGTTTGAAGGAGAAAGTGATACTGAATCGGTGGGCTCAAATGGTTTAAATATTGATAGTGAAGGTCGCCTATTGTTAATGGAACACGGTAATCGTCAAGTCTCCCGAGTAGAGCCCGATGGTGGCGAAAGAACTGTTCTCGTCGACAGTTATCGTGGCAAGCGCCTTAATAGCCCTAATGACTCAGCCTGGCATTCAAATGGTTGGTTGTATTTCACTGACCCTCCCTATGGACTTGCTGGACTAGAAGACGACCCTGCTCGTGAGCTAGACTACAACGGTATCTACCGTCTTAGTCCCAGTGGGGAAATTCAGCTCTTAGACCGGGATCAAACTCGCCCAAATGGCATTGCTTTTTCTCCTGATGAACAGACACTTTACGTGGCGAATTCTGATGCTGAAAATAAAGTTTGGTATGCCTATGATGTAGTGGGCAATGGGATCATTGGCAACCCACGGATTTTTTATGATGCAAATGATCAAAATGAAATCGGTGCTCCCGATGGGATGAAGGTAGATGTGGATGGTAATGTATTTGCTACAGGTCCCGGAGGAGTTTGGGTATTCAACCGTGATGGAGTCCATCTTGGAACTATTAAACCTAATGAAGTTCCTGCCAACGTAGCCTGGGGTGATGACGGTAGCACTTTATATATGACTGCTCGTACTGGTCTATACCGGGTAAAACTTAATACTCGTGGAGTAATACCCTAGCGCATGGGCTGTAAAAGAAGGTTGGTCAGAAAACTCATACTTAGAATCATTGGATTTGAGCACAAGCACTTGTTATTACAAAGGAAAATATTACCTAGATCAAAAAATAATCTAGATCAGTGTAAATATTCAGCAATTTAATTTAGCATTAGCCTAATTGATCAATATGTTAACGGAGTAAATCGTGAAACCAACTCTCAGTAGTTTACTAACTCGCCTTGTGACCACCGGCAAAGCGGCTGCATTTATTTTAATCTCCACTGCAGGCCTCGCCATAATAACTAACCATTCTGCTGCTCAATCTCTGGACGGTATCGCCCTCAACGTCTACAAAGAAGAAACTTGTGGCTGCTGTGTTGGTTGGATCGAGCACATGAAGGAACATAGTTTTGAATCATCAATATTTCACCCAAAAAACTTGAACAGTGTCAAAGCAGAGCTTGGTATCAAGACCGAGTGGCAGTCTTGTCATACTGCTGTGACAAAAGAAGGATTTTTGTTCGAAGGTCATATCCCAGCGAAATTCATTACTGCTTTTTTGGCTGAACCACCGGCTAATTCTTTAGGGCTTGCAGTGCCAGGTATGCCTATCGGTGGGCCAGGCATGGAAATGGGTGATCGATTCACTCCCTACGACATATTATTAATGATGAAAGATGGCAGTAGTGAAATTTTTGCCAGCATTAAGAGCAAAGCTGACCAATAAGAAGATTATTTCGCTACACCAGATAATGCAAGACCATCAAGATACGAGTCTGGTTGCTCTTCCCTTTTTTGGCAGAATACCTTCTCTCTTGCAACAACAAGAGAGAATTGCGGCTGAAAAAATTATATTTATTTATGTTGGAAACGCGCAGGAAAACTATAATGAAAGATTACGTAAATTCAGACTCTCAATTCGATTCCAAAACTTTAGATATTGAAAAGTTAAGAGAACAGGTAAAGATTAAATATCGAGAAGTGGCTACTACACCTAGCATGGAATTTCATTTTCATACTGGAAGAGAATTGGCAGAGAAACTGGGTTACGCTCCTCAACTTATCGACGGAATTTGTGCAGCCGGTGTTGAATCATTTGCTGGGGTCGGCAATCCATTTTCGTTGCGAAAAATAACAAAGGGCGAAAAAGTTGTAGATGTAGGTTCTGGGGCAGGCTTCGATAGCTTTGTCGCAGCAAGCTTAGTAGGAGACAGTGGCGAAGTCATCGGCGTAGATATGACTAAAGAGATGCTCGTTAAAGCCAGCTCCTCAGCAAAAGAGATGAACTTAGACAACGTAAATTTCAAAGAAGGCATCATAGAAGATTTGCCAATTACCAGCGGCTGGGCTGATGCAATCATAAGTAACGGTGTAATTAATCTCTGCGCCGATAAGCATGCCGCTTTGGCTGAAATATTCCGCGCATTGAAACCAGGTGGTTACCTGCAGTTTGCCGATATTGCCAATAACAAGCCGATACCCCAAGAAGTCATTGAAAATGTTGACCTCTGGACTGCCTGAATCGCCGGAGGCCTGCCGTGTGCAGGCTGGGAAAAGGTCTTACGACAGTCTGGTTTTAAGGATATAAAAATTGGCGAGGCAGTTGATACGTTTAGCGGTGCATCTGGCGAAGCTAATGCTAAACAATTTGGTGTTTATGGTTACGCTTTTTTAGCTAGGAAACCATAACGATAAAATAATGCCAGGAGTGAAACAAAAAAGGGTACTTCAACGTACCCTTTTTTATAAAAACTAATATTGAACGAATTAAATAATAAATCTCTCAAATTTCGTTACGGCGCGCTGCCCCGATGATATAGTCAGCCGCTCGGAACGCCAATGCCATGATTGTCATGGTTGGCTGACCGCGACCACCTGTAACTAAACTAGATCCATCACACATAAACAAATTCGGCACATCGTGACTGCGATTAAATCGATCTATTACTGAATTGTCCGGATCATTCCCCATTCGACAGGTACCGAGTATGTGTACATTACCATCTTGCTCACCAATGGGAATTCGGTTAATTTTTGTCGCCCCTGCAGCATCTAGTAATTCCACAGAGCGATCCTGAAAAAAGAGCATCGTGGAAATATCATCCGGGTGATCTGTATAAGTCGTGCGAAGTGCTGGTCTGCCCCACTTGTCTTGCAGGTTAGGGTCAAGAGTCACTGTATTAGTCGCTTGAGGCAAAGAGGTAGTGTGACCATGAAAGGCAACCGTGCGGGTAAACTCTTCTCGTAATAGCTTTTTATATTCACTTCCCCATCGGGGTCCACCAAACATACCGCTACTTAAGGCTGAGCCCATAGGTAGTCCGTCGGATGGATGTCGCGAATCAATACCGCCGCCGCCGTAAAAACCCAAACTAGGATCCATACTATAAAAATCATGGATCACTCGCGTCGTTGGAATACTTTTATGACCATTAATGGGTTCATCGAATAAACCTTCAGCTGAAGACCAACCATTAAACATTAGATTTCTTCCAACCATACCACTGGTATTTGCCAGCCCATCGGGAAATAGTTCAGACTCTGACAAAAGTAATAATCTGGGTGTTTCAGCCCCATTGGCACAAAGTACGACTGCATTTGCTCGCTGCGCTTGCTCGTC
>CAWKZI010000310.1:0-3923 GCA_963854365.1 Gammaproteobacteria bacterium | reverse complement strand
TCAGGCTTATCGATCTCTTCAATAACTTCGAGTTCAATATCCGGCATTGTGGCATCAACAACTTTCACGACGTTCACGCGCTCATCGAGGCCACTTCCAGACGCAATAAGAGCTTGCATAAAATAAAACAGGAGGAGTGTGATCCCTGCCGCCAAACCCATTGATATAGCCCATCTAATCACTATCATTGTCTAAGCCTCCGCCGAAATTGATACATCTTCTATGTTTGCTTCTCTCGCTGCGTCAAGAATAAGCATTACCTGTTCATTTTCCGCATTTGCGTCCGCTTGAATAATTATTACTGAGTTCGGGGCATCTGCTAGGCGTAATTCAAAGCGTGAACGGATAAATCGAGGATCAACTTGGTCTCCATCTATCCAAATATCCCCTGAAGGGCCTACGGCGATTAATATTAAATCGCCAGAAGTATCGTCGACAGTTGAGGCTTCAGGTTTAGTTACCTCTATACCTGCTTCAGTAACGAAAACAGAAGTTACAATAAAAAATATTAGAAGAATGAATACAACATCAAGCATTGGGGTGAGATCAATCTCACCCGCATCTTCATCCTGTTTTCTCTTCATTATTCCAGATTTCATTATTTTTATACCTTAAATTAATTTACCTATTTATTGCTTAATTGCTCAATGGTAAGTGATCTGCCAATAACTCAAGATCACGGTCAACTTTAGCTTTTAAGTAGTTTGATGCAAAAATACCAGATATTGCTCCAACCATACCAGCCATTGTAGGGATTGTAGCCTTCGAAACGCCACCTGCCATAGATTTGGCATCTCCTCCTCCACTGACCGCCATCACGAAAAATACTTCGATCATCCCAGTAACAGTTCCAATGAGGCCTAGTAAAGGACAAATAGTTACTAGAACCTCGATGATAGGAAGTGTATTGCGCACATCCAAGGATATCTTTGAAATCATCATCGTACGGATTTGGTGCGCGCTCCAAGATTTCGTATCTGAGCGAGCGTTCCACTCCGCCAAAGCAAACTTGACGTTTTTCTTATGAGTCGTGTTGAGGTACCAAACACGTTCGAACACTAAGGACCACTTCACAAACAAGAGCCAAGCGATGATGGTTAGCACCGATCCGCCCCTCTCCATGAATAGATTCACGGCATCAATAATATCTAGAAATGCAAAATACATACGCTAATTCCTTAGAAGTTAAGCTCTACTGTTAGCAATTTGCTCTGCTTTCTGAGCTATCATCCCAGTAGCTTGCTCTTCCAGGATATGGGTAATAGTGTCCGCTCTGCTCTTAACTACTGTGTGCATAAAAATAGTTGGAATAGCGACCACGATGCCCAGTACTGTCGTCATTAACGCTGAAGAAATACCTCCCGCCATGATAGTGGGATCTCCAGCTCCATAGACTGTGATTTGCTGGAATACTTGGATCATACCCGTAACCGTTCCCAATAGACCGCCGAGTGGCGCAATTGTCGCGATCATCTTGATTAGCGTGAGCATACTTTCAAGAGTAGGTGTTTCCTGCAAGATAGCTTCACCCAGTTTAAGCTCTAGAGTCTCTGTGTCAGCGTTTGGATTTGAGTCTGCAACTAACAAAACACGTCCGAGTGGGTTTCCTTTGGACGGCTTTTTATTCTTAAGCTGACCACGCACTTTGATTGATATCAACGTCAACATCAGTAAGCGAAAGAACCCCATCGTGATTCCAACTATACCTACTCCAATAATAATAAAGCCGATTGTCTTGGCGTTGTTCATTACTTGTTCTTGTGCGCTAGGGAAATTAACAAGATTTGCCATAACCTGACCACCAACACCACCGGTTGGATCGATTCCAACTTTTGTAAACCCTGACGAGGATGATTGCAGCGTTTGTGCCTGACCAACTATGCCGGCATCTGGCTGCTTTGGTAATACCTGCAAATGGCCAATATCCCCGTTATAGCTGAGGTAATCACCTTCAGATACGGCATTGAATGATCCGATTCTGACAATATTTCGGTTCGAAGTTTCACCTGTCGGGAGAGTCACATCTGCATTATAGGAAACTACACGCGCAGACTCGGTCATCTCTTGATGCATGAAGAACCAGAATCTTTCCATTTCTTGGACATCTAGCTGCTCTATAGTGCTACCCGCTTTTGCAATGAATTCTTCTATAAATTCACCGCGGCCTGGATACTGAGCACTAATTAGAGAGTTTTGGAAAGTACTTAGAAAATCACCGGCGACCCCTTGAAGGGTTCCGAAGAGCTCATTTAAGTCACCTCGTCGATTTCGTAGGATCTCTCTTTTATCAGCCAAAGTAATTTCATTCGCTTCAAACTGATTGCTGAGAAGAACCTGAGCATCTTCCTGCTCAACAATCCTTTCTTCTGTCGTTTCTAAGATTTGTGTCTGCCGGGCTGCATTTGCTTCGAATTCTTGAGCCCTTTGACGATATTCGGCGGATTCGGCCACCCGGTCGTTTTCAACCAACTCAAGGAGATTCGCAAGCGAGGTTGCTTCCTGAGAATAGGCTTGTGTTGTTGCAACTAATAGCAACGATGTAGCTATGAGGCTAGATTTTTTAATTAGCTGTTTCATTGTGCAGCCTCCGGAAAAAGAACTGGTAATTCGATAATTTTTGGCGCATCGAGGTTAGAAACAACACGAATTGCTGATTGCACTGCTTGGCGATAGTCACCTGGGTCGAGCTCAACCCACTGTCGTGAGTTGTTATCCCAGGCACCAGTTACCTGACGATCTGTAGATTGATACATAAGTGCAACTCGCCCAATACGAGCAATATTCACATCCCTTTCGCCGCCCGCTAATGAAATAGTGTCTGGATATGTCTCGTAGGTACGGCCATATGAAGTCTCAGTTTGGTACATAACCAAAACTTGTCTGAACTTCTCTGCAATAGACACGTCGGGATTGTCTATTGCATCACGAGCAAACTGGATTCGATTAGCTCGCTCATCAACATGGAATGGATAATCTAACTCAATGAATTGCTCGATACTGGAAAGCATTTTCTCCATCAGCAACGGAATTTCACGAGTAACTTCCTCAACACTTGCAATCGATTCATCTAGAGTCTCGATTTGGTCTTCTTGAATAGAAATTTGCATACGCCAACCGGCATTCAAGACAAGTAATGACTCTAGGTTATCGTTTGACCGCTTAAATAGTTCGAAAGTAGAACTTGCTGAGTTTGCGAGTTGAGTTATTTCATCCTGAACCTCCGCAGATTCAGTGTATTTTGCCCCTAGTACGTCCATCGCTTGGTCTAGCAAGCTGGCGTCTACGAGAATTTCTTGAGCTTGGCTTACACTGATAAAGCAAAAAGCGAAAATTGCTAGAGCAGCTGCACCCACCTTGTTAGTTCGAAGGTTATTCATGTGCCATCCTATATTTATTATTAACTAATCAAGCCTAATTTATTGAACACGAATCCAGTCGCTTATAAATTAGACACGAAAAACACCTGTTTACATCTTTCCTTTACAACAACAACCCGAGTAATCCATGATTTTTCTTATCACTCGAAAATGACAACTTTCCATAAAAAAGATCGATTCGGAGTTACCAAAATACCCACGTCGAAATAAAATGAGACTCTAGGTAACCATTCAAACGGTCAGGCTATTACTTATAATGGTAACAACCAAATTGCCCATAAATTCGGCGCTTACAGCCATAATTTGCCGTAAGACTAACATACTCCAGCGAGGGATTAGAACCTTTTGAATAACAAAAAGTATAGATGTTTTAGTTATTAAATATTAAAGGGGCAGCGCGAAATATTAATGGGACAGAGTGCCCTTACTTATTTACCAGCCAGTAATTTCACTCAGACCACTGCCAATTTCAGCCAAGCTGCGAACGGTTTTAACGCCTGCATCTTGTAATACGCTAAATTTTTCATCTGCAGTGCCTTTCCCCCC
>CAWKZI010000309.1:0-3936 GCA_963854365.1 Gammaproteobacteria bacterium | reverse complement strand
TGTGCTTTTATGCTTTAACCCAGCAGGCCTCGCTTATGCCCAAACAGTTGACCCAACCGAGCCCTGGAATTGGCCTGACGAGTATGTGTTTGAGCAAGTAAATCAGGTTAGAGCGGGTAGAGATTTGACTCCAGAATCCTGGCCTGGTGGTGCTCGAGTTGCAGTACTGCTTTCCTATGACGTTGATAATGAAACGGTGCAAGGGTTAAGAACAGGAGAAATCAATATAGGCCCTTTATCTCAAGGTCAATACGGCGCACGAGTTGCCTTACCACGGGTCGTGAATTTAATGGATGAGGAAAATATACCAGCTACTTTCTTTTTCCCAGCCTGGAGTTTGAAACTTGCTCCCGAACAAGCGACCCTTGTAAAAACTTCCGGGCAACATGAAATTGGAGTGCATGGTTGGATTCACGAAATGAACACCGCCTTAGACGGACCCACCGAAGCGCGCTTGCTACGCCAAGCAGTAGAAACTATCGAACAAATTACCGGAGAGAGGCCCACCGGCTATCGCGCACCATCCTGGAACCATAGCCCGAATACTCTGGAGATTGTTAGAGAGTTAGGATTTATTTATGAAAGTTCATTAATGCATGACGACCGACCTTATGAGTTACTGCAAGATGGTGAGCCCACGGGAATAGTGGAATTACCAGTAGAGTGGATTTTAGATGACGCCCCGCTTTTCAATCCATTGGGATCCAGATACATGAATCCAAGAGATGTGATGCAGGTGTGGATAGATGAATTCGATATGGCATGGAAAGAAGGCACGATGTTCTTGTTGACAATGCATCCCCACATCATTGGACATCGCTCGCGAATCATTGCCCTTAAGGGGCTCATTGATCATATAAAAACCAAAGACGATGTATGGTTTGGAACTCACACTGAAGCAGCATTATGGGTGCGCGAACAAGCTAGTATGAATTAAAGTCAGCTCTCACAACTAAGTGCTACGCACCTACTGATTCGGTTTTAATTTCTTGTCTTCGACTTAACAAGATTCCAGCGACTGTCAGTATGCCTCCGCTTACAAGAAGCGTCATATCTCCCACATTAATACCAATAACTTCTGTGGTTGGTAGCGCTATTAATCCACCACCGATTATAACCATGATGCGACCGATCATGCCGGCAGGACCAGCTCGATCTAAGAAGCCGACTCCAATTAGGTAGCTCTGTAGAGTGCCAGCGATCAGCACCACCCCTATTGCCACTTTGAGAGTTGCAAAGAGAGTTTCCCACCAACTGCCTGACATTATCAACGCAGGTTCCAACACAAAAAAGAATGGGATGAAATAGATAACACTACCCAGCCGCATCGCCTTGAATCCCGTAGAAAGTGCCGAAGCGCCTGCAATGCTAGCGGCAGCAAAAGCACCGAGCGCCACTGGAGGGGTGATAAAAGAGAGCATCCCCCAATAAAGAATAAATAGATGAACACTCATAGGGTCCAAGCCCCCCTGAATCAAAGCAGGGGCCAATACAATAGCCAAAAAGACATAAGCCGCGGTTACCGTCATGCCAATCCCAAGGAAGAAGCTGGTAAATGCGCCCATCAGTAGCAAAAGCAGTGTCGAATCGCCTGCAAGATACAATAAATCGTTCACCAGTGTTCCCGATAGACCAGATACAGATAGAGCCCCCACTATCAGACCAACACCTGCCATGATCGTCAGTAGTTCCATCAACAATTTTCCAGTCGCAACAAGAAACGAACCCGCATCGTTAATGTTCCATCGATGGCTTGGAGACATCTGATTCAAAACCAGCAACATGCCCGTCGCATAAAATGGCGCTACCGCTTCACGCTGTAAATAGACTAGTAGAAAAATTAAAACCATAAATGCCGCAATGTAAAACCAGCCTTGTTTCATGGTTTCACGCAAATTTGGTAGTTCGTCTCGCGGAGTACCTACCAATCCCTTGCGCGCAGCATAAGCATCGACCTGAATAAATAATCCAAAAAAATACAGGAAAGCAGGTATAGCAGCAGCTAATGCTACTGTGGTGTAGGGAACGTTGAGAAAAGTCGCCATTATGAATGCAGTTGAACCCATGATGGGCGGCAACAATACCCCTCCGGTAGAGGCGCAGGCTTCAACTCCGGCAGCGTATTCTTTTTCCATACCATTTTTTTGCATGGCTGGAATGGTCATCTGACCCGTGGTTAAAACGTTAGTAATTACGCTGCCGCTCATAGAGCCCATTAGTCCGCTGGAAACAATTGCCACTTTGGCAGAGCCGCCACGAACGTGGCCAAATAAGGCGAATGCAAGGTTAATAAAAAAACGACCACCGCCGGTATGTTGCAGCGCGATACCAAAGATTAGAAAGCCGATTACCAGCTGCGCAAAAGCACGGAAAGGCAAACCGAGGATGCTCTCGATGCTCATTACATGATAAGACGCGGTCTCGGCCGCTGTAGAAGACAGACCCGAAATAGGCCCAGGGAATTTGTCAGCAATAATCGGGTAAAGTGAAAATACCAACACCAGGAAGAATAAAACCCAGCCGCCGCTGCGACGAACTGCTTCCATGATAAGTGCCCATAACAAATAGCTTACCCATACCGCATAACTTGGAGCTAAAAATTCCCAACCATAATCCAGCATGGTTTCAGCATTAACAAAAAAGAATACGCAAGCTGTAAATGCTGCGAGGCTTAGAACGCCATCGAACCAGTATGATTTAGGACTTCGAAATGAAGGATAAATAAGAAAGCAAAGAGGTAACAGCAATGCCATTAACGCATAGTAATAGTGATTCTGAACTGTAATAACAAAATCGAGGAGCGGGCTCTCCGAAAACAGTCGCAAGGAATCCATTGCCAGAAAAGCAGCGCCGACGGCGGCGATGCCTGTTATCCAACGGAGCGGCTTCGGTAGGGCAGCAGAATTTAATGCCACTAGCGCCAGACCGGATCGAAACCGGCCTCCTCTAGACGTTCAGCCCGCAGCAATTGCCAGGCAGCGACGAATTCATCCTTATCACGAATACCACGAGCGACCATCTCTGTCCAAGCTGAGGCCAACACTCCCTGGCGTTGAATTAGTGCTTGATTGTGATCCTCTGTTTCTTCAGTCCAAACACCTATTTCACGCCAGTAATTTACGGCGCCCTCGTGATAGGGTACAACCCATTGAAAAACTTGCGACTCTAAAGCCCACCCAATCGAACCAGGATCAGCATCTTTGTGATCATCATAGTTTTCGTTAATGGCTCGAGTGAGAGAATAAACAAAATCACTGTCTTGCGTCTCAAGCGTGGTCAATAGCGGATAGGGGTAAGTCCCAGCTTCATGAATATTCTCATCATTAATACCAGCGCCCCGAGTGGCGTTGTGTTTAGTGAAATAAGGTCCAATGGCTAACATTCTCTCCCAGCAACCTTCATCATCATGGGGTGCAGGCAACCAAAGGATACCTCGTGGCGACGCTTCAAGGCGAAAAGGAGGGCCTGATACCGTAGTACCAAACGCCACATCGACATCACCATTAATCACTCCATTCCATTTAGCGTCATAACCTGGAAAATCTACGCGAACTACGTCGTCCCAAGTCAAACCGCCACAGGCCAAATGAGCCTCCATCGATACATTTAGTGCAGGCGCTGCCCTTACATAGGGTACTCGCCGTCCTCGTAGTTCGGCAAAGCTGGTCACACCAGTATCCGCAGCAACGGCCACACCCTGGTTACTCAGACCATTGGAAGTCATCAATAGGCGCAGCGGCTGCGGCCCCCATTCTGGATTGGCAAACTGAAACATGCCTTCCTGCGCAAAATACGTCGCCACGCCATTGGCAGTGAAATCAACTCGACCAGTCTTGAGCGGCAATAATCGGGACACATCATTTTGCCCAGGGATGACTCGCAGAGTGACGTTGTATTTATCACGTAACATAGCGCCGATTGCGACTGCCTGGTTGT
>CAWKZI010000308.1:0-3962 GCA_963854365.1 Gammaproteobacteria bacterium | reverse complement strand
CCTTGTCCATGTAGTTCGCTGCTTTGAAGACAGCAATGTCATCCATGTTTCAGATCAAATAAACCCAGCGGCTGATATCGAAACTATTAACACAGAATTAGCTCTGGCTGACCTTGAAAGTGTAGAAAAGTTTCTTGATAAGGTTTCTCGAGTTGCAAAAAGCGGAGACAAAGATGCTCAACGGCAAGCTGCATTATTAGACAAAGTAAAGATTCATCTTAATAAAGCAAAGCCTGTTCGCTCAATGGAGCTTACAAAAGAAGATTATGCAAATCTTTATAGCTTGCATCTGCTCACTACGAAACCGGTAATGTATATAGCGAACGTCGATGAAGAAGGGTTTGAAGACAACCCTCATCTAGATGCGGTAAGAGCAATCGCGAAATCGGAGAACGCAGAAGTAGTAGCAATATGTAATAAATTGGAAGCTGAAATCGCTGAACTGGAAGAAACAGAAAAAATGGAATTTCTCCAAGACCTTGGTATGCAAGAACCCGGCCTTGATCGAGTAATCCGGGCGGGCTACCAATTACTCGGCTTGCAAACCTATTTCACCGCTGGTGTTAAAGAAGTTCGAGCCTGGACTGTGAAAATAGGTTCCACTGCACCTCAGGCTGCAGCTGTTATCCACACGGATTTCGAAAAAGGCTTCATTCGCGCAGAAATCGTCGGTTATGGCGATTTCATCGACAATAATGGCGAAAACGGCGCGAAAGATGCCGGAAAATGGCGGCTGGAAGGCAAAGAATACGTGGTCTGTGACGGTGACATTATCCATTTCCGATTCAACGTCTAATCTTGACATTTGGCGCCGAAATCGCCAAAATTCGCGGCCTTTCTCAGCTCCTGTTGAAAAAGTAGGTCGGTAATCGAAATAAGGTTTTTGGCTATGTAGCTCAGCTGGTTAGAGCACAGCATTCATAATGCTGGGGTCGGTAGTTCAAGTCTACCCATAGCTACCATATAATCTATAGGTTAGGCACGATTCGCACTTGATGCTCTTCTAGTGCCTAACCTACACCTAACTTCAAAACACTATGATTGGTTGGATATTACCAATCGATTTGCAATCTGCTGGCGTGAGTCCGCTCTGCTTCTTGTGACCGGTCTTCTCTTATTACATTCTTATTCAGCATTAGTGAATGTCCACTTCTTTCTTTTCATCGAAGAATTCACCAGTTTCGATTTCTTTTGATAGTAAATTTAATAGAACTGGCTTTACGCCCCTAATTTTAATAAATAACAAAAACTTCCTTCATTCAAATAAGTACTCTTCACTTAAGTTTTCAAGGCAATTTGAACGCCAAGTACTCAGAACCAGATGGTGGCCCCATTCTTCCGCCACCAGCAGCAATTACTACATATTGCTTACCATTCACGCTATACATGGAGGGAGTTGCAAAGCCAGCTGCGGGTAGTTCTGTCTCCCATAACACAGAACCATCTTCAGTATCATATGCTCGAAATTTTCGGTCAGGTGTAGCGCCAATAAAAATTAGACCTGACGCAGTAACCACAGGGCCGCCATAACTTTCTGCACCGTAGTTCAAATCAGGATGACTGGGGTAATTGCCGAAATTGACTTGCCAGTCGATCTCCCCAGTTGCCAGATCGATCGAATTTAATGTTCCCCAAGGTGGTGTATTTCCTGGTAGGCCTTCGTGATCACGAACACGTAGATAGCCAGCAAAGGCGTAGTCTATTTCTGTGCTAACGACATCGCCGTTTGCTGCCAAATCTGGTGATCGCACAAAATCGATAACAGCAGATCTCTCGATTTGACTGAGACTATCGAAAGACGGCATGCGTCCTCTTCCCTCAAGGATTACTCTGGCTAGGTCGCTAGTAGACATGCGATCTGCTATACCTTCAAGGCTAGGGGCAATATCAGTTCCATCGCCATTCTGACCATGGCATGAACCACAATTCTCTGCGTACACGCCACGATTACTAAATCCTACAGGTATCTCATAAAGGCGAATAATGCCTCCAATCTCCTGTCCGTTTAAAATCAATTTGTGACCATTAGGATCATAGGCTGACCCTCCCCATTCAGCACCTCCATCGTAAGACGGATAAAACAAAACTCCATCAGTAGTAGGCGGTGCCCAAGGAGTTTGATCTAGCGGTGCCACAACTTCAGTGACATGATTGATAGCTTCTTGATTTCGGGTTGTCATCTCAAAAGTTTGACGCGTAAAAGCAACTGAAGATATCGGTTGAGTCTGGGAAGCATTTTCTCTCGGGAGAATACTTGCAGGCACATCGACTTCATAAATATCATAAAGTGACTCGCCAGTATCTCTATTAAATAAGAATAGATGGCCTGACTTAGTCGTTACGGCTACTGCATCAATCAATGCACCATTACGCTCAAGTTGAACCAGAGTTGGAGGAGCGGGAATGTCACGATCCCATAGATCATGCCTAACGGTTTGGTAATGCCAGCGATAATCACCGGTACGGACATCTAAGGCGATAAGTGAGTTTGCGAATAAATTATCACCAGTCCGTGAGGCTCCGTAAAAATCTGGTGTTGCTGATCCTGTTGGTACGAAGAGCATCCCTCGCTCCTCGTCTAATGCCATTCCCGTCCAGTTATTAGCTCCACCGGACAAAGTTAGAGAGCCCTCTTCCCAGGTCTCCGAACCCAAACCTCCCGTCAGAGGCAAGCTATTGAATTGCCAAATTTCATCACCGGTACGAACATCGAAAGCGCGAATTACACCGGCATGAGAACTAGCACTCTCACTAGTTGAAAATCCAAGCACCAGCATGTCCTCGAAAATAATACCCGGAACACTAGTGAATAACGGCCCTACTTTCTCTGTAGGAGTAAGGTCTAATCTGCCCTTGTCGGCAAAACTTAATATTGGTTGGCCTGTATTGGCGTTGAGAACAATGAGTTCTCTGCCTGCCACGTAAAGTAGTCGGCGATCATCTCCATCATGCCACCACATCAGTCCTCTTTGTGGCGCACCACTGCCTCCATCGTCATAGCGCCAAATCTCTTCGCCGGTTGCCGCATTAAGAGCGAAGGCGTTTAGTTTCGGAGACAGACCATAAAGTATTCCATCTACAATCAGCGGACTGGTATACATGCTCGACCCACCCTCACGAAGTTCACCGGAGTCATAAGACCAAGCCAACTCTAACTGAATAACATTTTCTCGAGTAATTTCAGTCAGTTCAGAATAGTGAGTGCGGGCGGAATCACCTAGATAAGTGTCCCAATTCGTTGTTCCAACGTTTTGCTCTTCATTTGTTGCGGGAGAACAGCCATAGATAAGGAGCAGAGAAAAAAAGGGCAAGTGCTTCTTCATTTTTAGGTCCTAGTTATGAATAGTCTACTCTATAGACTGCCACAGTTACCGACTCATCGTCTAGAATCAACGACGCACATCTAAATGAAAGTCAGCCCTAGGTCTGAATAGCGATAATAACGCCTTTGATTGAAAAATTAGGTAAACTTAAGATCAATCATGCTAGATATTAGAGGCAAAGCAAAATGTCCAGGTTCAGTACACAGCAATTGAAACAATTCAGCATTTCTATCTGTATTTTAGGTATTCTCGCAACCTGCAGTGAAGCTGCTGATACTGCCAACTCTGAAATGGAGCTAGAACAAAAAACACTCCAAAAAGCTGCGCCGCCCCTTGTTGTAGAAGCTGCAGCCACTTCGGCACTCGTTAGCGAAACTGAGGATGATGACTCATTCGAATATGAAGCAGATCGTTTCGCTGATATTCGCATTCTTCGCTATCAGGTGCCAGGTTTCGAAGATTTAACTGAGCAGCAACAAGAATTGCTGTTTTATCTTTCTGAAGCAGCTTTGTCTGGCCGGGACATCATGTGGGACCAGAACTACAAGCACAATTTACGCATCCGTCGCACGATAGAAGAAGTTATTAAGCATTATCGTGGCGATAGAGATAAAGAAGAGTTTGGCCACTTTATGACTT
>CAWKZI010000307.1:0-3984 GCA_963854365.1 Gammaproteobacteria bacterium | reverse complement strand
TGAACAAGATTAATGCCTTATACCTAAGCTGGAATGTCTATCGAGGCGAAGGCAATGTTACTTTCGACCCCCCTCAAACAAAAGTATGGGAAGACACTCGGGTAGCCGCGAACTCTCCTTGGGGTTCACTGTGGCTACCACCGGCAATTCCGGAAGATGGTATGATTGAAACAACCGTTACCTTCAATAAGCCCGGCACCTATGTGCTCTGGGGGCGCGCCGATGATGGAGGGTTGTATGATGACGATTACATTACAGTAAATGTGGAGTGAGCCTCGCATTGTAATAAACAATTATGGCTATTGTTGGCACAAGTAACAGCGCGGAGGTGGAATCTAGACTAGCTCCTTCTAAGTAAGCTCTCGAGTTATTTATCCTGATGAGGAATGCTTAAACTTTGTTTCATAGAAAACCAATTAAAGAGAGCTGCTTGCTGAGACCCAGATGCCGGTAAAAAATCGCTTAGACTTGCAGATTCACTCAACTCTTAGCTTTTGATGATAGCTCAAAAAGCGTTTGTGGATCAGCTCTCTCTAACCCTATTCCCGGTGCGCCCGGCGTGGAATAAAAACCAAGTATCTCGTTACCCAATGAGTACCCAATCAAGTCGCGAAGCTCGGGTGAAAAATCCTTTGCTATCTCAGGGGGACAAGAAAGATATTGATTCTCTTCCTGACGTAACCAATTCAGAGCATAGTGCAATAACACTCCTAATCGATTTTCCTCTGTGTTGTTCTCTCCCCCTCCATGCATAACAGTACCCGAATAAATCAAAACCGAACCGGGTTTCATTTCTGCTGAGGCGATTTCATGAGCTTCGGCTTGTCTATTTTTTTCCCAGGTGTGAGAGCCGGGAACAACTTGCGTGGCGCCATTTTCTTTTGTGAACTCATTAATCGCCCAAATTGTACTGAGTTGGGTTTCGATTCGCCTTGGAATATAGCCACCCCAAAGACCACGATCTCGATGGAGTACTTGTGCAGTCTCTCCTGGGCCAATACTGGTCGCTTGAGTAAAATGCAACTGGTAACCATCTGAATGTGGCCCAAGAAATTGTAAACAAAGATTGTTGATCAATGGGTGGAGTGCGAGTTCTCGTGATGAGGCTGAACGGGCAATCAGTGCGCCAACTCTTTGAGTTTTAAACCCCGAAAATTCATTTTGACCTTGGGCAGTTTTGCTGAGATAGGGGTCCAGTTCGTTTTCTAGATTGACTAGTTGATCGGTAGAAAGAACATTCTCAATAATTAAGGCCGCGTCACGATCCAAGATTGCGCCGATATCTTCAATTGATGCGCATGCCGAGAGAGTGATAAGTGCAGCCATAGTTCTAAGCCCGATTGAGTTAGTGGAATTGTTCTAAAGCTACAGTAAATTTAAACTAGAAAAAAGAGAGTGGCTGCCCATCGACAATCTTAAAAAATGGAGTCGGAGTATAAATAAAACTATTTTACTCTGATTCCTTTTTGATTAGATGCTGATCAAGAATCGCATTATTCAGACGGTTTAAAAGCGAGCAGCACATTACCAGACACCTGGCCAAAGGAACCGTAACCGGAACCCACAAACACCATGCCAGATCCTGCTGCAATGGAATGACTGTCTATGGAACCGCCATAGCCTTCAACTCCGTTGATAGTTTCAAAATCTGTCACCGTATCGTATTCAAAAAGTAGTTCCCCTGAGTCTGAATTAAATACAAACAAACGCCCATCGAGTCCGGCAGTGATGACTGCTCCATCAACGGATAAAGGCGTGGCAGAAAATCCAAAGAGTGATTCACAGCGACGAAGTCGATCGCTACGTTGGTCGTTACATTCAGACTGGGCTTCATAAAACCAACTTGGCTCGCCAGTACCGACGAAGTAACTATATAACCCGGGGCGGCTGTTGCGGTTCATACCACCAGGATCGTTGATTGTCATAAAGGCACGTTCGGAATCGGTGGCGATGCCCCAATGGTTGCCTCCCAACGGAGTTCCTTCACCGACCCGCTGATTCCAAATCAGCGCGCCAGTTTCGGGATCCAATGCCCAGAGATCACCGGATTTTTGGCCAGCAATCAACAACTCCCGATTTCCAGTCTCAACCAGGATAGCAGGACCGCCGAAATCGAAATCGACAGAATTAGTGTCAGCGAGAATGATGCAGTTCGGACCGCGTGCACTGCAGCCGAAATTCCACATGTCGTTTTCCAAAGCCTGAAAAACCCAGTTTTCTTCACCGGTTTCAAGATCTAGCGCAATGATTGCATCACTGGTATTGGTAGTTGGGTGTGAAGTATTTTCGCCGGTGGTGACGACTACCTGACCACGGGCTGCGTCAATAGTTGGCGTAGTCCAGATAGGAGCACCTGAAGGGCCGCGCTGTTTGACGCCAGTCGAGCTTTCTTGTCCAGTATATTCAGCTGCGGGCATAGTGTGATATTCCCAGAGCTTTTCACCAGAGCGCACATCAAGTGCAGTAACAGCTCCGTGATTTTCACAACATTCATAGTTCGGATTGCCACCGGTTATAACGCCAGAACCAGACACTGGTACGATAATCTTGTCTTCGTGAATAACAGGTGTGCCGGTGAGCATCCCCTGATTGTTAGAAGCCTGACCGCTCGCGACCCAATTTAGCTCGCCATTTTCCGCGCTAACGGTGTGGATCATGCCATTGCCGTCGCTAAACACCAGTAAGCCCATGTCATCGATTACTGCGTAGGCCAAAGAAGAACGCAGGCGCGTACCCGATTCATAGACCCATTTGGCGCAACCCCTGTTAATGTCTAAAGCAAAGACATTGCCGGAATCGGTAGCGGCATAGAAAATAGTTGAGCCAATGATCACCGGCGCTGCGCGCAAGCTAGACGTTTCAGGGAAAGCAACAGCCCAGGCCAATTCAAGCTTTGACAGATCGGCCGTGGTGAGGCCCGCTTGCGTAGCATCAAGATGACGTGGGTTATTACCATCAGCAGCTGTATAGGAAAAGGATACTAACTGCTCTAGGTCAACTGCCCGGTTATCCAAAGCGCACATAGTAGAAGCGACCCAGTCATGTTTCCCCTCATCAGCCGTCTGCTCCTGAGCTTGGCATAATTGAACAAAAGTCAGACCTCCACTTAGTAACGCAGCCAAGGCCAAATAAGATCTAAGATTTGCTTGAAGACGAGAGTAAAAAAACATAAATAATACCTGCTCTGTGGATATTAACTATTAGTTCCATCACGACGAGAACCGCGCCTCTTGAGCTACCGGTTCATTTGGAAGCTGAAACCCTGTGCCAAAAATACAATAATTTTCAGCATTGTGCGAATCCGGATTGGATTAAGCTTATCAGGCAAAAACCAAACTCGACGCGGCCAAAGCTACCGTCGTCATCAATGCTGCCTTCTCAAGGCCTAGTTCCTGCGCAATTCGGGAGTTACAATAAAAACCGATCGTATTATCAAGCAATACTAATTCAATCGTTGCCACTGCAAAAAACAAATCAATGGATCAGACTTATGGAACAGACTAAGAAATCCCGAATAGCAGAGTGGAGCATGCTTGCCGGCCTCATTGTTGGATTATTGGTTGGACTTCTCTTGGGAGAGAAGTTCTTCGCAGAACCCTTGGCAGGAGCGATAGTTGGTGGAGGCTTTGGTTTGGTGATTGCTGCTTTTGTATGCGGACTTCGAGGCTGATCTAAATTTTTGGTCACATAGAAACCAAAAGTATATTCGAATGTCTGCTAATGACCATTTTCGGCAGACCGAACTGTGCCAATAGCAAAAATCAAATGTGAATTCGCTCGACGTAATCCCAACAAATCCCTATAGTACGCCCCCTCATAACTAGCCTGCAAAAAAAACACATTCCAATTATTCTTACCTTTTAGGACTTCCATTTTGATCTCTACCGCAAACATCTCTATGCAATTTGGCGCTAAACCCTTATTTGAAAATATTTCGGCCAAATTCAGCGATGGTAATCGCTATGGTTTGATTGGCGCCAATGG
>CAWKZI010000306.1:0-3996 GCA_963854365.1 Gammaproteobacteria bacterium | reverse complement strand
ATAAAATAAAATAAGGGTACATGTCATAGCAATGATAAAAATAAACTCTAGCAAAGAAAATTTTCCTAATGGTTGATAATAAGATTAGCGAAGTTAATGACGAGGAAATTTTCTATGGCTGGAAAGTCGTCGCTGCGATCTTCGTATTGTTGACATTTTCGAGTGGTCTGAGTTTTTACAATCATGCTATTTACCTCGATGCGTTGGCATCATTGCCGGCTTTCAATGTGCAAACTGCATCGTTCGCTGTTTCTTGTTTCTTTTTGACAGGTGGCTTTGCCGGGTTATGGGTGGCTAAATGGGTGCAGAAATATGACCCAAGATGGTCTATTTCTTTAGGTGCAGTCATCAGTTTCATAGCTTTGTGTATACTTCCTTCAGTTACTAAAGTTTGGCAGTTATTTGCAGTCTATTCATTTTTTGGCATTGGCTTTTCCGCTGCATCACTTATTCCAGCGACCACCTTGGTAGCACGCTGGTTTCACCGTCGCAGAGCAATGGCGTTGTCGATCGCCTCAACTGGGCTGTCACTGGGTGGCGTCGTGTTGACACCGTTGAGTGTATTAATGGTTGAGTCATTTGGTTTTGCGGTTGCCGGCCCAATGATGGGTGTTATGTATCTGTTGGGAGTTATTCCTGTGGCTTTGATTTGGCTGCGGCCTGACCCAGCTTCCATGGGATTATTAATCGATGGCGATAAAACACCCACGCACAAAATTGAACAAGAAAACCCTCAAACAAATGATCAAAATGATGAAAATGACGAAGTCATCTTGGATGGAATTACTCTAAAAGAAGCCAGAGCGACCAGATTTTTTTGGGGCGTTAGCTTTGGATATATCTTTCTGATGTTGGCCCAGGTGGGTGGAATTGCTCATCAGTATGGTCTGGCGCGAGAACTTCTTAGTGAGTCACAAACAGCTGCAGCTGTGGCAATCTTGCCGATAGCCAGTATTATCGGTCGCTTGGTAGGAGGATGGATAGTTGAGCGTTCGTCAATACGATTGTTCGCTCTGGGTATGATGATGCTGCAAGCAGTTTCCTTGGCATTGCTTGCAGGCGGCTTTAATGCAATAAGTCTTTGTATTGGTCTGACCCTGTTTGGCACATCTGTGGGTAATCTCTTGATGTTGCAGCCATTACTAATAGCAGAAGCCTTTGGTGTAAGAGATTATGCTCGTATATTTTCTATATGTAATTTGATGTCTTCATGGGGTACTGCTGCGGGTCCTGCGCTCTTTGGTATTGTTTACACGATGAACCAAGAGATGTACGGTTTGTCATATGCAATGGCAGCTCTGGCAGGTGCCACTGGCCTCATATTGTTTATGAGTGGCGGTGAGATAAAAAGTCAGTCGACCTAACGTTTGGTTTTTACTGGCAGTGTGTTTCATTTTTCGAAGAGTTTCAGCCATTGTTTTGGCGCTCGAGTAACGGCACCCTTGCGGTCGGTCCAAATATGTCGGGTATAGCCAGAAACCAAGACATCATCGGATTCAGGCCCCCACACTTCATAGGTAAATGTTACTCTTCGGCTACGATTTTCTGCTAATCTCGTGCTAATTTTGACCCGATTACCATAGACTAGGCTGCCTACGTAGCGCACATTTACTTCAGTAACTGGTAGCAAGAATCCACTGGCTTCGATGTCAGCATAATCTCTTCCCACGCTGCGCATAAACTGGCTTCTACCTTCCTCAAAATAAATCAGGTAGGCGGCATGATGTACCACACCCATAGCGTCAGTTTCAGCATATCTTACGTAAAACTCTGTATCGCCAATGGGCTCTTCTTGGGTTTTGGGTTCAATTTTTTCCTCAAGGTCCGACATAAATCGCTGCTCAGAGTTAGGTGAATCGAATGATTGATTGATTGGAAAGAGCGTTTTACTCCAAGCTCTTTCGCAGAGTAATTCAATAGCTGAAGGTATACATAGAGATTGTGTCTAATAGTTATTTTATCCCTAGAATTGGGGGTATTATTGTTGAGTAATTTAGTCATAGATTTCCCTATATTATGAACCATTTCTCTGTGTCTTGCGGTGGTTTTCTGCTACTTTGCTAGCAACTCTCAGATCTCTGGGAAGTTGCTTGTCCACTCTTCTCCTTGCGAAGTAAGAAGAGGATCAGGCTTGAATCGATACTCTACTTATTGAATCTCTTAAAGAATATGCAAACTAGACTGTGCTGGAATATGAAGCAATTGGGGTATATGAAGCTTAGGGGCTTAATACGTCTGTCAATTTGTTTTCTACTGACATCGACCTATCTACCGGCAGTTTCGGCTCAACTCTCTCAAGTTGATTTAGATGCAGCTAATAAAGAATTAGATCGAACTCGGATAGAGTTGCAACGTTTGACTCAGGAACATGGGCATCTCGATAGACGGTTACTGGAGCCGATGGACCTGTATATCGAACAATTAACTAAGATAGGTAGGTTCAATGATGCCGGCGAGCTTATTAACCAAGCCATGATGATCACCCGTGTTAGCGAGGGCTTATATACCGAAGCACAATATCCAATTTTATTGAAGAAGATAGAAAATTTCGGCAATAGTGGCGATTGGGAAGCGACCAGAACATGGATGGAACATCTTAAGGTGTTGTTGGTAAACGACAGAGATTACAACAACGAATTTGTAGTCAACGCCTATATTGAAATGACTGAGATGCATCTATGGGGTGTGGCGCGAGACTCCATTAGCATGCAGACATTTCATTTCCGCAAAGCAGAGCAAGCTATTAAGCTAGCCTTAAATCGTGCGGTTGGCGTTTGGGGGCCCACTGACCCTCGGCTGACGGCAATTCTTTATAAGTCTGTAATACAGCATTACATGCAGGCGGTGGCTATCGATTCAATTGGATCGACTTCTCTGGGGCTTCGGGGTATTGAAGGTCTCGAATTTGTCCGGTCTCGCACTGAAGCAAAACTGCAACATTACCTAATTGGCTTGCGCTATTTAATTGATATAAGGCGGATATTTTTGTTGCAAGACGAGCCTGATCTAATTGCCGCTGCATTGGCTGAAATGTATATAGGAGATTGGCAAGTCTTGTTTGTGAAGCCAGAGGCAGCAGCAATTAGCTATCAAAGAAGTTTTAATGGTCTCGTTGCTGCCGGATTAGATTCAAAATCTATAAACCGGGTATTTCATAAACCTAAGATACTGCCCCTGGCAACTCTAGTAAGTGATTGGGAAGAGGCGGTCTCTGCTGCCGGAAGTATATTAACTCCGATCATCGCCAATAGTGGGCCGGTAAATCTTAGTTTCAGCGAGTGGTCTGCTAATTTTCGCTATGTCTCTCCTAATGTCGCAATAGGTCGAGACTACTTCTATCGATCCGTCCTCGATGGTCCAACCATTTTTAGTTTCAGTCTCACTGGCCTAGAAGAAGTTTCTCGCTGGTATAGTGGCCGACATAAAACGTTTATTAGTTCACCCACTGATTTACAGATAATTAAAAGTTCTATTTCCAGGTCATTTGATATCGAGGAAATGGAAGTTATCGTTAATCATATGCGGTTCAGGCCAAGGTTGGTCGATGGTATACCCCAGGCAGTCGATGCAACGCTCGATTATCAGGTAGCTACCAGTCCCTAGATAAATGTCTAATACTGAACCTATGGAAAACTTAACGTAAATAGTCTTCCAGTAAAGCAGCATCGAAATTGAGTGATAGTGATATGTTAAATTTCCCCGAACCCCCTAAAAGCTATAGTTCAGTTTTTCTTGAAGAAACTGATAAAACTCTTCCGCAAAAAATCAACCACAGAACTCGTTACGCTTTCTTTAGCACAATTGCAAAAGGGGGCAAGTCTCTTATTAAATCCTGTAAGGACCTTCATCTTTCACGGTTCGTTTGTTACAAAACTCTAAAGCCTGAATATGCTGATGATGAACTTGAGCAACAACGGTTGATACGTGAGGCTCGAGTTTCTGCAATGCTGCAACATCCTAATACTGTGCCTACTTATGAGCTGGGGAGGGATGCAA
>CAWKZI010000305.1:0-4001 GCA_963854365.1 Gammaproteobacteria bacterium | reverse complement strand
GACCTCTTTAAAGAAGACTTGCGTCACATAAATACAGACTCTGATTCGGAAGTTCTTCTTAATATTTTTGCCCATGAGCTACAACAACAAAAAAAAATAGAACCCACAGCGGATGATGTTTTTGCGGCAGTAGCCGGAGTTCATAACCGTTGCCGTGGTGGCTTTGCTGCAATTGTAATGCTAACCGGCTATGGCATAGTTGGCATGAGAGATCGCAATGGCATTAGGCCATTAGTGTTCGGAAGTCGTAAGCGAGAGGATGGAATGGAATATATGATCGCTTCTGAAAGCGTGGCACTTGATTCTCAAGGGTTCACCATAGAGAGAGACGTGGCACCAGGAGAGGCGGTATTTATAGATGTTAAAGGTAAACTCCATACAAAAATATGTGCAGAGCAGGGGATTAAAACTCCATGTATCTTCGAGCATGTATATTTTGCTCGGCCAGATTCCTTCATGGATAGCATCTCTGTTTATAAGGCACGATTAAGAATGGGGGAGAAGCTAGGTGATAAAATTAAAAGGTTACGCCCAGACAATGACATCGATGTGGTCATTCCCATACCAGACACGAGCAGAACCTCAGCGCTAGAACTAGCTAATAGATTAGGCCTAAAATTCCGCGAAGGTTTTGTTAAGAATCGCTATATAGGCAGAACATTTATTATGCCTGGCCAGAGCCAGCGACGAAAATCAGTGAAGCAAAAGCTTAATGCCATAGATTTGGAGTTCAGAGGTAAGAACGTCTTATTGGTTGATGATTCAATTGTTCGAGGTACTACTTGTAAGCAAATTATTCAAATGGCCAGGGATGCTGGAGCGAATAAAGTTTATTTTGCCTCTGCTGCGCCTGCAATTCGCTATCCAAATGTCTATGGTATAGATATGCCGGCAGCATCTGAGCTAATAGCGTCGGGTAAAACAGAATCAGAAATTGAAGAGATGATTGGAGCGGATTGGTTGATCTACCAAGACCTGGATGACCTTATTGCATCAGCCTCTGAAGGCAACCCAGAAATAAAACAGTTTGAATGTTCTGTTTTCAATGGTGAGTATATAACTGGTGACATTGATGACTTGTATCTAAAACGATTGGAAAACATTCGTAGCGAAGCCGCCAAAAAATCTAAGAAAAAACATGGCGATAAAAAAGAAAAGAATTTAGCCGCTGACCTGCACAGCGATGGGTAAATACTTAAGAATATCAGTCAAATGCGCCAGTCGACTTGCAGCAAGCTTATAAGTACCTAGAATTAGTAGTGATGCTGGTGCGGATCAGTCTAAGATCGTGCGCTTACGGCAAAGAATCTAACAAGCGCGAAGCTTACCCGCCGCTAAATTTTGTTTTCAGTCCCTGAGCTTCTAGATAGTCTTTAATCGTGATTCGATGATCGCCCTGGATTTCAATTGTGGTATTTTTGATAGTACCTCCTGAACCACAGAGAGTTTTTAATTTCTTCGCTAATGCTTTAAGTTCTTTTTTAGAGTTTTGAATTCCTAAAATTACTGTCACTCCAGAACCTTTTCGACCTTTGGTTTCCCGACTAATAGTAATAGGTTCAATTTGGCTGGAGTTAGTATTTATAATATTAACGCAGCGACATTTTCGTAAAGCTTTGCCGCATTTGGAGCAAGTGCTTAGATCGCTAGTTGAATATACGAGTTTCGATGAACGCATAGGTATAAATTGGTTTAATTAATTACACCAAAAAGCAGTAATCAATGAGTCTTATCGCCTAAGTCTTGTAGAGTGGGGGCAATGCAAATTGATCCTGTTGCCGGCGTTGCCTTAGGATCCTTAATTTTTGTTTGCGCAAACTGTTAATGAGCTTTAGCATTCCGGCATGATCGAAGCCATCTGCAGTACTAGTCGAATGGCCATTACTGAATAACATGGCTTGAATACCTTCAGCGTATTCATGAAGCTCAACAGAGTCTTTTTGTTGGAGAATATCTTCCATGCTTATTATTTCTCGACTATCGACAAAATGGTTACACCACTTTATCAAGGATTCTCTTAAGTCGTTGAGGTCTGGTCCAGAAACTGCATTTTTTAATTGTCTGAACGCTACTGCTTCGTTATTTTGTGGGCTGTATTTTTGAATAAAGGCTAGGCGTTGATTACGTACGTAGTCTGCAATTTCTTTTTTGCGGTTAGCTATAGTTAACTGATAGACGCTGATTACGACAATGGCGAGTGCAGCAGCGATTAGATAATTCAACCAGGAAACGTCAACTTCAATAAATTCTGCTTCATTTTGTGCATCGATCATGTCCTGGTCGACTATCGGCGTAGCTGCTAATAATTCAGCCACATTTTCAGAGGTAACAATAGTTTGCTCAGCAGGCACTTCACCTTCGATGGTAGCGATTGTTAATCTTGTGCTGGCTACAATGGCGGCTTCCAACTGGTCAGTATCGGTATTCCACCAAGGGATGGATATCTCTGGAATTTCAATAAAACCAGCCTGAACAGGCACTATAGATGTTGTTTCGATTCGAGTTCCGACTATGGCGCCTTCTACAAACGTGCGCTGGACATCAGCAGGGTCTGGGTAGACATTAAGACCTTCAACCTCAATGTTGCTGAAAGGAGGTAGTACGGCACCATCGAGACCTTCAGCAACCATTGTTATGGTGCGAATCAACGCATCACCAATCCGTATATTGGTTAAATCTGTATTCCAGGTTTCTTCTAAATTTAGGTTTGAAACAGGTAGCCAGAACTCACTATTCTGGACGGCTAAGGGGCGTTCCCGGACTTCTACGCTAGTACCTTCGATAAAAGCGGTAACGCGGCGAGTATTCAAATTTCTGAATACGAAATTACTCGAACCATCGGTGACTTCGCCGCGGAATAGAATGTCTGGAAATTCCAAAGGTCCGCTGCGCTGCGGGAAAATCACATAGCGTTTTTCATACACTCCGAAGCGCACACCATCAATAAGCTTTTCGTATTGATTAGGAGAGCCAATCAATTGAATTACGGCATCAGGCATTTCCAATTCAGTAAATTGAGGATTTCTGATTCCGTTGATTGTGTAGTAAAGGCGGACAGTAAAGAGAAGCTGCTCCTGCACATAAACGGACTCTTTATTAAATTCTAATTCCAGGAATAGCTCATCGCTATCTTGGTTGGAACGAGGGCCTTCGTTAACGACCGTAATAGTGACTGGCTCGGTGGCACTGTCGTTTATTTCTATTGCAGGTATGGTGAGCTCGCCTTCGTTAAGCGGGAACAAAGTAACTATATAGTCCGTCCAGGACTCCACGGTGCCATTCACTGAGCGAATTTGGCTGCTGGTTCGAGTGCCTAGGACATCGAAATCCGTCGTTAAAGGGGTTAGGTCGAGTTGCATACCTTGACGTTGGTCAAATACTCTTATGGTATATGTTAGCGTTTCACCCCGCGCAACCTCTGCTCTGTCGATGGTGACCTCAATTTCTTGGGCGTTGACAATCGGGCTTGTGCTTATAATGAGCAATAGATAGGCAAGTGTAGTAAATATATTTGATATTTTCACCAGATCTGCCCTCCGTTCTGAATACTATTGGCGGTACCATTTAATTGGCGTTGTCGGTATTGGTAACGGAATTTACGTCGCAGTAATTCGCCTGGATCATCTTCTATCCGGCGTAGCCATTGTTCTACAGATTGCTGTTCTTCAAACTCTTCATTACTACTTTCGCTAGGAGTATTTTGTTCGCTATTTGACTCTGAATTTTCTTGATCTTCTGGTGGTTGATTCTGCTGCTCTTGTTGCTGCTGGTCTTGGTTTCCTTCCTGGCTTTGTTGATCTTGTTGGTCGCTATTTTCTTGGCTTTCTTCAGACTCACTTTCTGAGTTTTGTTCAGAATCGTTTTCTTGACTTTCACCATCCTGATTCTCGCCACTTTCTGCTTCTTCTTGTTCTAATAATTGTTCGACGATCTCCTTATTATGGATCGCATCGTCGTTTTCTAGATTGAACCCCAGTGCTAAATCATAAGCTGCTATGGCT
>CAWKZI010000304.1:0-4010 GCA_963854365.1 Gammaproteobacteria bacterium | reverse complement strand
TTCTTTAAGTAACTGGCTTGCGGCTCCCATAAAAGCGTTTAAAGAAGAAGAAATAATATCTTTGCTAATAGCGACGCCTGAGTAACGCCGTCCTCGACACTTTAATTGTATATAGGTCACGGCTTCAGCATCGGCACCTTGGCCAAGGGCATGCTCCCCATATTCCATGATTTCAAAGTCTATCTTAATCGCGTTTTTCAGGGCAATTACAAACGCATCTAGGACGCCATCACCCTCACCGCTAATTTCTATTTCTTTGCCAAAATAATCTAACTTAGCACTGAACGTTTCTCGGCCCTCATGCTTTGCAATAGTAAAATCTTCCAAACCCAACATCTTTTCATTATTCAAATAGTGGCGATTAAATAGACCCCAGATTTCGTCAGGATGAATCTCCTGGCCACTATCTTCGGTAACTTTTTGCACTACCCGACTAAATTCTATTTGCAACCAACGAGGTAATTCAAATCCAAACTTGTTTGCTAAAACATAGGCAACTCCACCTTTTCCTGACTGACTATTAACGCGAATTACATCTTGGTAGGTTCGCCCAATATCACGAGGATCGATTGGCAAATATGCTACCTCCCAAGGAGAACCTTCCTCATAAATGTCTAGACACTTTTTGATTGCATCTTGGTGAGAACCAGAAAAGGCAGTAAATACTAGGCCACCGGAATAGGCTTGGCGGGGATGGACCTCGATCTGAGTGCACTCACGAACAATGGACACTATTCTATCCATATTACGAAAATCCAGTTCAGGGTCTATACCTTGGCTATATAAATTCATCGCCATTACGACAATGTCCATATTGCCAGTACGCTCGCCATTACCGAGTAGCGTTCCTTCTACTCTTTGCGCACCAGCCATAACTGCTAATTCTGCAGCGCCAACCGCACAACTTCGATCGTTGTGAGTATGTAGGCTGACAATAATTGAATCTCTGTTTTTAATATTGCGGCAGAACCATTCAACCTGGTCTGCATAAATGTTTGGGGTTGACATCTCAACTGTCGATGGCAAATTAATTATACTGCGGCGCTCCGACGTTGGTTGCCAGACATCATTCACCGCATCACATACTTCAACCGCGAAATCCACTTCAGTACCAGTAAAACTTTCTGGAGAGTACTCAAAAGTCCAATCTGTTTCCGCCGCAAGCTCGGCACAGCGTTTCACTTCTGTTGCACCCTCAACGGCAATTTTAATTATACCTGCCTTATCGGTCCTAAAAACTTTTTCTCTTTGCACCACAGAAGTTGAATTGTAGACATGTAATATCGCCCTCTTCGCTCCTTTGAGTGATTCAAATGTTCTTTGAATTAGTTCAGGTCGCGCCTGGGTAAGAACTTGAATAGTGACATCATCAGGAATTTTTTTCCCTGTGACGAGGCTACGGACAAAGTCAAAATCCGGTTGCGAAGCGGCCGGAAACCCCACTTCAATCTCTTTAAATCCTACTTCCACCAGAAGTTCAAACATTTTTTCCTTCTGATTAACCGACATAGGTTCAATAAGGGCCTGATTACCATCTCGTAGATCTACGCTACACCATATCGGCGCCTCAGAGATTTGTTGGTCGGGCCATGTTCGATCTTTAATATCGATAGACGGGAAAGGTTTGTACTTACGATGGTCAAACATGCTGTATTCCCGCCTTCCTAATTCTTAGATACTGATTTATAGAACTTAGTTTGAAGTTCTTGAAAATCTCTTGCACCGACTGATTATCTTTTGGATTCAATTTTGCCGGTGTTCTTCAAAGCTTTAGCGACCAGATTAGTCACTCTTCTACTACTTAAAACTGCTGAATCCAGGGATCACCCGTAAGGCAACTTAAGTTTTTAAAGCATAGGGGAAAAACGATGGTGAATCTATGCATAAATTGCGCTAATAGTAAGGTATAATAGTGTTATTAGTTAGTATTTTTTATTATATTAGCTATATTAGCTAATATAGTTACAAATTATATAATTAATTACTTATGAATAGGTATTTGGCTATGCAATTGGATAAATTGGACACTCGCATTCTCAGGGAATTGCAGAGCAACGGCGCTATCACTAATCTCGAATTAGCGGACAAAGTCGGCCTATCACCCTCACCTTGTGCCCGCCGGGTTAAGCAACTGCAAGACATCGGCATTATTCAACGCAATGTAACGCTGCTGAATGCATCTAAACTGCAACTAAAGCTTACCGCTCTTATTCAAATTAGTATGGATAGGCACACGCCTGACCGCTTTGAAATCTTTGAAAATAAAGTAAAGAACTATCCGGAAGTTGTGGAGTGTCTTTTGATAACGGGCCAATCTGCCGACTATCAATTAAAAGTTATAGTTCCAGACATGGAGTACTATCAGGAATTCCTCTTGAACAAGATCACCCGTATCGAAGGAGTGAGTGATGTGCATTCCAGCTTTATGTTACGTGAAGTTCTAAACACTACAGAATTACCACTCAATCATATTAGCTTTCCGTAATATTAATAAAAAAAGCTCTCAGCAATCGAAAACTGATCGTTTGGGAGTTTATATGAGAAAGAGTGAAAAAAATAAACACTGTGGGAGAAGTACTTGTCGAATTCTATAGACTATTACCTGTCATTGATTTCACCTTGGTCCTATCTAGGACATGAGAGACTGCAAAAAATGGCAAGAGAGTATGATGTCGAGATTAAAGTCCATCCGGTGGATTTTTCGACAATTTTCCCAGCCACTGGGGGCATACCTCTACCAAAACGATCATCCCAGCGCATCGAATACCGTATGCAGGAATTGATCCGTTGGCGCGATCATCTCAAATTACCGCTGACCCTAGAACCACAGCATTTTCCTGTTCGTGATAGGCAGCCTGCAACCATGGTGGTGAACCTGCGAAAAAAAGATCCTGCCGCGGCGATTGATTTAACTGGAGCGTTTCTTCGTGCTGTATGGGTGGAGCAACGAGATATAAGCGACCGCGAGACACTTCTCGCCATTGCAAGAGAAAATAATCAAGATGGTAACGCGTTATTAAATGATTCTACGTCCAGTGCAAAAACAATCGCTAAAGACACAAAAGAAGCTGTTTCCCGTGGCATTTTCGGAGCTCCAAGCTATGTTTATCAAGATCAAATTTATTGGGGTCAGGATCGGCTAGACTTCCTCTGTCGGGCGCTTGCAAAATAGAATTAGGAATACGCGCTAGAAAAAATGTTTTACCTTTTCTTTATACGATCTGCTCATCTTTAAAGATGAACCGCAAGACAAAGTGAGGTTAAATTCGCCGTTGATATGTGAAGAAATTTTTTCTATTCGATGTAAGTTAACCATTGTCGAGCGATGGACACGTTGAAAAATCGAAGAATCAAGTTTGGCTTCTAAATCTTTCATGGTTGTTCTCATGATATGAGTTTTGCCTTCTACGTGCACGCACATGTAATCGCCAGCAGCATCAATCCAATCAATATCTCTCACTGGAACCAAAGTTACCGAAGAACCATCTTTTATGGCAAGTCGATCAGGATGATCTAATAATTCTTCTTTGTTATCTAATAATTCGCCAATAGCAGACTCGGATTTACCAGTAATGTTCATTACCAACTTCAACAACCGCTGCTTTTCATTAATGACTGATTTCTGGACCTTCTGTATCATGGCTTTATTAATCGCTTCAGAAAGGCGCTCTAATTCAACAGGCTTCAACAGATAATCTATTGCATGATGATTAAATGCATCGATAGCAAATGAATCGTAGGCAGTGACAAAAATAAGCATGGGCAAAATGTCGGTCTGAATTTCGCTAATCATCTCAATTCCAGTCATCCCTGGCATTTGAATATCAACAAATACGAGATCCGGCTCATGCTCAACAATAGCTGCTAGTGTATCGCGCCCATTCCGACAGTTAGCAACTATTTCGACTTGAGAAAATTTACTTAGCCGCATAGATAACCCTTGTCGCGCGAGAATCTCATCATCGACTATCACTGCTCGCAATTTTTCTTGTTCAATCTCGCTCATAAGG
>CAWKZI010000303.1:0-4012 GCA_963854365.1 Gammaproteobacteria bacterium | reverse complement strand
TTTTAGTTTTCGTGAAATTTAATTGGAAAAAGATATGCTGCAAGGTATTCGAGATAATTCTCAAGGTTGGGCCGCGAAAGTCATTATTGGGTTTATTGTCGTCGTTTTTGTGGCTGGCTCTTGGGTTGTTGGGAACTTCATTGCCGCAGTTCCTGTAGCTGAAGTTAATGGAGAAGAGATAACAGAAAGGCAATTACAGAATGGCTCTCAGCAATTGCTCGCTTCGATTGGCGCAGCAGCGGGCTCAATTGATCAAGAATTAGTTGAGCAAATAGCTCTAAATCAAATTATCGAAGAAATCGTTCTGCGGCAGTCTGCTGAGAGCGCATCCATGTTAGTTTCAGATAACCGCATTGATCGAATAATTGTTGAGTCAGAGCAATTTAAGATAAGTGGTATTTTTGACCCCGCTCTCGCTGCTCGAACGATAGCACTTCAAGGTTCCACAATCCCGCTTTATAGAGAGTCGCTTCGTCAGAGAGTTATTCTGGCTCAAGTAGCTAACGCTTATTCAGGTTCGAACTTTGTTATCGATACTGAGTTAGAAAGGGTCATAGCACTTGCGGAGCAAACTCGAGATTTTCGGTATGTCTCAATACCTATCGGCACTAGAACATTGGGAATAGCAATTAATGATGCTGAAATTCAGACGTATTATGACGAAAATCAAGATCAATTCCGGGAAGACGAAACTGTTTCTCTAGGTTACGTACTTTTGGATAAGAACGTTATTTCTGAAGAGGTTGAGCTAGAACAGGGTGCAATCTTGGAACAATATGAAGCTGAACGATCTTCATTTGAAGGTTCTGCTGAAAAGAGAGCTTCACATATCTTGTTTGAAGTTGGCGCCAGTCTTTCAGAGGAGCAAGCGATGGAGGCCGCTTTGGCTGCGCAGGCAAGAATCACTCGAGGTGAGAATTTTGAAGAACTAGCTTTAGAGCTCTCCAGTGATAGCGTTTCGGCAGAGGAAGGTGGTGATATTGGTTATACCAATGGGACTGCCTTTCCAGAACCAATAGAAGAAGCTTTAGAAGTTCTTCAGCTTGAAGAAATATCAGGCCCTATAGTTTCGGAGTTCGGGGTGCACCTCGTTAAACTTACTGAAGATGTCGAAAGCGCTTTTCAGACGCTGGAAGAAGTCTCCAATCGTATTGAGCGAGAATTAAAGAGTGCTGAAGTTGAGCAAATTTACTCGGAACGTCTCGCAGACTTGTCAAATTTGGCTTTTGAAACCGGTGATCTAATTACTATTTCACAAGAATTAAGCCTAGAAATTTTACAAAGCGAGGCTTTTCCTCGTACCGGCGGCAATGGGACCTTTTCAAATCCTGCGATAATTGCTGCAGCATTTTCGGATGACGTATTACTGGAGGGAAATAACAGCGAGATAATTGAATTGAACGAAACCCAATCTGCAGTAATCAGATTAAATGAATTTGCCGAAGCTATGGTGTTGCCTTTAGCTGAAGTTCAATCAGAAATAGCGGTGATACTACGCACGAATATGGAGCGTAGCGCAGTGCAGGAGCTAGGTAACGAGCTGTTAGTCGACATCGAAAATGGTAGCATAATTGATCCCCTTCTCGTGGAAAACGAGTTGGAATGGATAAACGAAGAAGCAGTTTCTAGAAGTGCTCTAGCGGTGAATCAACAAATAGTTGATCAAGCTTTTGCGATGCCAAAACCTGAAGTAAGGGCTGAAATTGAAAGCCTAACTTTGGCTAATGGTACCTTTGTCGTAATTGAATTAAACGATGTAAACCCGGGCTCCTTAGAAATACTAGCCGATGGTGAGCGCGAATCAATTACCGACTCAATGCTAGTTGACTTTGGAAATAACGATTTCCAAGCGTTCTTGGGAAACCTTAGAGAAAGCTCAGATATTCAGTCTACGATAGGGGCAGATCAATTTTAGATCTAACCCTAGCATTTGCGTGGAGTGTCAGCTTTCAAAAAAAGATTTGAGTAAGGCTCTAGGGCGGGGGGTAGAGCTTTAAATTGCAGCTCTATTTTATGCCATGCATGAAGTATTTAAGGGGGGGTGCAATTAGTAACGCAAGCAGCCCAATACCAATACTGTACCAGCCAGCCGTTGAGTAAACTTCTATATAGGTCGATAAAGCTAAGCCGGCATCTGCTACTTCCCCACCGATAGTGTCAGAGCCTGTCATAGCTGCGATAGTTCCTGACACATAATTGCCCGCGGCTGAAGCTAAAAACCAACAGCCCATCATCATACCTACTACGCTAGGCACCGAAAGCTTGGTAGTCATCGATAGTCCAACTGGAGAGATACAAAGCTCGCCTGTCGTATGGAGTAAATAAAGCAGTACTAGCCAAATAAGAGCGACCTGAGTAGGGTCAGTTGCTAATGATGCACCGTAGACCAGAAACAGAAATCCTAGTCCAAGTTGTATAAGTGAGAGAGCGAACTTAGTTGGAGTTGATGGCTCCCAACCTTTTTTAGCAAGATAGATCCAGGCTGCATTGAATAGAGGGGCTAGAATTATAATAAAGAGAGCATTTACGGATTGAAAAACTGCTGCAGGCAATTCGAAACCAAAAATAACTCTGTCAATATTTCTATCTGTCATCAAGTTTAGTGAGCTGCCTGTTTGTTCAAATAGTCCCCAAAAAACTATTTGGTAACTCATTAAAAACAAACAAACCAGCATGCGATTCCTGTCGTGTGGTTCACATTTCAGAAAGCCATACATGACAACCACTAATGTCATAAATACAAGTGAGGTTCCCAATAACCCTCCCACCACCGCTCGATTCTGCATTAGCTGCCAGCACATCACGACTCCAAGCAAGGTTAAAATATAGATAGCGATTTCTCTATTTATGCCTGGAAGTACAACTTGTTTTAGTAGTTCAGGTCGCTTGGGCTTGCCTGCGTCCGCAAAAAGATGCTTGCCTCTTATAAAAACTAATAACCCGAAGAGCATACCGATACCTGCAGCACCAAATCCCCAACCAAATCCCTTAAATTGAAGGAGAAAACCACAGGCGATTGCACCCAAAAAAGAACCCAAATTTATTCCCATATAGAAAAGAGTGAATGCGCCATCGCGCCGAGGGTCTTGCCGTTCATACATAGACCCAACTAAGGTCGAGATATTCGCTTTCAAAAACCCGACACCCATTATGATGAGGGCTAATGACATGTAAAAAATTTGTAGATAAAACGGGTCGCGTTCAACAGACGTTAGTCCTTGAACAGTTATTTCAATAGCTTGCGATCCTTCGATCGCCATCCCCATATGCCCGGTTACGAGCAAAATTGCTCCAAGAATAACCGCCTTTGAGGGGCCTAAATATCGGTCAGCGACAATGCCGCCAATTACAGGTGTAATGTAGACCAAAGAAATATAAGCGCCATAGATGCCGGCGGCAGCTTCATCGGAAAAAAGAAAATGCTGTGTTAAATAAAAGATGAGAAGGGCGCGCATCCCATAATAGCTGAAGCGTTCCCACATCTCTGTAAGGAAACAAATAACTAAGCCCTTAGGGTGGCCGAAAAATTCACCTGAAGAACTGGTAGTAACCAAATTATTGCTCATATGGTTAATCTTATATTTTTATAATTATTGTTCTGATTTTAGGGAATGGCTTTGAGCAACTGCCCTGGATAGATGATGGTATCAATTGTCATATTATTAAGATTGAGTAACTGCTCTAAAGATACATCAAAGCGACGAGCTATTCTTGCCATGGTATCACCGCGACGAACGCTGTATTCGGTTGGTCTAGTAGGAGCAAGTTTTTCCATTACGGCAGTTGTGGCTGAATCAGTAAATTGTAGGTTTAGTACCTGCCCCGGCTGCAGTATTCCACTGAGTTCTATATTGTTCCAGCGAGCGATATCGCGAGATCGAATATTGTAGCGTCTGGCGATGTTCCAAAGGTTTTCGCCTCTGCGGATTGTGTGTTTGGCTGGCACTGGTACTGGAGTTAAAGCTGAATTTCTACGATTATAGTTGGGTATATCTGCCGTAATATTATTAAT
>CAWKZI010000302.1:0-4012 GCA_963854365.1 Gammaproteobacteria bacterium | reverse complement strand
TCGCTCGCTCCGAGTCATCATGACCATGATATTGGAGAGCCTATGGGTATCCGTCTCGATGTTGAGCACCTTGTTGCCTTCCCCAAGCTGCCGCTTGCCTAGTTGCCGCTGAGATTAATGCGCGGTGCTTTATGACAGTTGCGAAAGCCTTGGATATGCGAGGTGCTGTCAGCTTGTTTACATCAATTTATTGAGGCGTATAGTTTAATAATGAAGAGCTTTACCTTTCTCCTTAGAGAAATGAACAGGGCTTTCCTTTGAAAATCAGGCCGATATACTGGACACGAGCATTGTGATATTCTTTTTTTAAAATATGGCAGTTTGGCCTACAGATAAAAGTTTGGTGCGAGATCTAAATCAAATAGATTTCTTCAATATAGTATAGTACAGCGCTGTTGCTTGGGCGCACGAACTAAAAATTCAATCCACCAGTGGTGGGAATTCTATTATTGAATTGGGTATAAAAGATATGGATGTTAATTTCCAGCTCGTATTTTTTTTATTATTGATAGCACTTATTGCCCTGGCCGCCTATTCAATCAAACTTTTTAAACTGAATAAAACGTCTAACTCGACGCTTTTCTAAAGTAATTGATGCAGACAAAGAGTTACTCAGTGTCACCAATAAGAAGCTAAGCACTGAACAGCAGATAGTACAATTGCAGTCGAACTATAAAGAGAAAAAAACATATTTTGATAATCTTGTTAAAACCGTGGCAATTTACGATGAAGAGCTCGAACTTGCCGAGCTGGGTTTCTATAAACCTCACTATGAATTTGATGCATCTGAAAAACACAAAGAAGAAATTGCGTCAGTAAAGTCTAAACAGAAGACGCTCGTATCAGACAAGACGGCCATCGTTTGTGATAGGGAATGGACCGTCTCAGGGAGTGAGGCAGAAGGCCGGAAAATGACCAATAGAGGGGTTCGGTTGACGGCAAGAGCATTTAACAATGAGTGCGACTCAGCGATTTCTAACACTGCGTGGAATAATGCTAAGAGGATGGAATTGCGTATTGAGAAAGCATTTGACGCAATTAATAAGCTAAATGAAACAAACGCTATAGTCATATCAAGAAAATACTTGCGACTCAAAATTGAAGAGCTGCGGCTTACTCATGAATACAAGGAGAAGAAACAAACTGAAAAGGAAGAACAAGCCGAAATCAGGCGTCAGATGCGGGAAGAATCGAAGCTAGAACAGGAGTCAGAGAAAGCCTACAAAGAAGAGGAAAAATACCAGAAACTGTTAGATAAGGCCAAAGCTGAAGCTCTTGGGTTGTCCGGCAACCAACTAGACAAGCTTGAAGAAAAAATGAAATCCCTGGAGAAAGAGCTTGTTGAAGCCCATGCTAAGAGTGAGCGGGCAAAATCGATGGCTCAGCTAACGAAAACTGGCCATGTGTATATTATCTCCAACGTGGGATCGTTTGGGGATCAGGTATACAAAATCGGAATGACGAGGCGTCTAGACCCTTTGGATCGCGTAAAGGAGCTAGGAGATGCAAGTGTACCCTTTATATTTGATGTACATGCGATGATATATACAGAGGATGCCCCCGGAATGGAAAAATCTCTTCACAAAGCATTTAGTTTGAAAAGAGTCAATCTCGTGAATAACAGGAAAGAGTTCTTCAATATTTCACTGGACGATATAGAGACAGAGGTAAAAAAATCTTCTGAAAATGTTGAATTTATTTTGACATCTGAGGCTCGAGAATTTAGGGAATCAAACGCGATACGCGCACAAAAAGAGGAAAGTAAGGCCGCTGGAGATATAAGAAACGAGTTTCCTGAATCACTTTGATACTCAATTGTTATCGATTAGTTAGAAGCAAAAAATATTTATGTTTAGGCTGAACGCCTTTAAGAATAGGATGGGATCTACGGAGATAAATCTAATTGACGCTGGATTGACCGAGAAGACTCGGGCAGAACGAGGTTTGGAGAGCTTAGCTAACCCCTGCCCATAATTAAGCTTAATCAAATAGAATCTGCTTCAATAATTCACTCTGTCTGGACACAACTGCTAGAACCAGTGATGACTCTGCTTTTAAGTAACATCATCAAATTTTTGCTCATGTAAATGTCGATTATTAAATGCTCCTGTTAGGCTTGGGAGTGAGCAGAGAGCACTTCAGAAAAGATGGCCAAATTGATGGGTAATTTCCAGACACCCCTACAACCTATTGATTTATAACTAATATTGGTGGAGGCGGGGGGAGTTGAATACTTAGCTTAAAGCACTGTTATCTATACGAATATATATTGTTGATTACAGAAGCACCCCCAAAAGTACCCCCAATTAGTTTTGTCATCTTGCTCTTCTATGAGTCTTCCCAAAAGCTACGAAGACGATCCTTATCTCTAGTCCTGCCCACATCTGGTTTCTTGTTCTTGATTATTTAGTTTAAGGTGAAGCCCGTAATCAGTTAGTTATTCACAGATGAAGTCTGCCCAAGGGATAATTATGAAAATCGCTGGAATTCTCACGCTCCCCCTGATCTTGTTGAGCTGCACGCCAGAATCAATCGGCACTGATATTCCATCCAATAGCAACTGGGATACCTATCTCGGCGACAACGCGCGCACTCACTATTCCCCGCTCACCCAGATCACTCGGAATAATGTCGAGCAACTCGAACTTGCCTGGTCCTATGATTCAGGCGAATTGCGTGAAGGCGGCTCCACTATGTATACCAGCCCACTGGTAGTCGATGGTGTGCTCTATAGTCTCTCTCCCAAACTAGTAGCCTTTGCCCTAAATGCCGCTACCGGAGAAGAGATCTGGCGTTATGACACCGGGGGCAATGGCGCCCCACAAAGAGGCCTGATGTGGTGGCAAGAGGGCAATGAGAGACGTCTCATCTATGCGGCCGGTCGAGAACTGATTGCACTCGATGCTGGCAATGGAGAACCGGTAGAGAGCTTTGGTGAAGACGGACGTTTAGACCTGAGACCATCAGCTGATGTAGGTCCTTTCTTCACCAGTGTTCCCGGTATCGTGTTTGAGAATATGTTGATCATGGGTTTCTCAACTAGCGAAAGCTCCACCTCACACGCTGGTATGATCCGCGCATTTGATGTCAGAACCGGCGCTGAGATCTGGCGCTTTAACAGCTTACCGCTCACTGGTGGATTAGGCTCTGACACATGGGAAGAAGGGGCATTATTGAATTCAGGAGGAGCAAATAATTGGACCGGCATGACTCTGGATGAAGAACGCGGCATGTTGTTCATTCCGACAGGCTCAGCCACTCCTGACTTCTACGGCGCTTCTCGCAAAGGAGACAATCTCTTCGCCAATAGCCTGGTCGCCTTGGACGTGCACACCGGCAGCTACCGTTGGCATTATCAGACCATTCGTCATGATCTCTGGGATCGCGATCTCCCCTCGCCCCCAACTCTGGTGCAGCTTGAACGGAATGGCGTATTAGTCGATGGTGTTGCGGTAACCACCAAGTCGGGTCATTTATTTCTGTTCAACCGCGATACGGGAGAATCACTCTACGACATCTATGAAGTGGACGGCATAGCGAGCACATTACCCGGTGAACAGGCTGCCGACTCTCAGCCTGTTTCATCCGTCGCTTTTACCCGTCAAGAATTTGAAATGACCACCCGCAATCAGGAAGCTATCGATCATGTTACGGAGGTGGTAGCACCTCTCGACCAGCGACCCTGGGCCCCACCGACTACTGCAGGAATACTGTTTTATCCCTCCTACGATGGTGGCGCCGAGTGGGGAGGATCTGCTTACGATCCAAATGGACACAAGCTGATACTCAATGCACAGGAAATTGGAGGCATTATCCGCCTCTTTGAAATACCTGTAGGGTTTAGCAATCGAGGTGTTTTTGCAGAAAATTGTGCAGGCTGCCACGGAGAAAATCTCGCTGGAACGGATCGAGGAGTCGATCTAACAGGCATCACGGATCGATTGTCCACAGCGGAAACTCGAGAGCTTATCGTCGAAGGCCGCGGAGCCATGCCTTCATTTGACAGCCTCGA
>CAWKZI010000301.1:0-4018 GCA_963854365.1 Gammaproteobacteria bacterium | reverse complement strand
CCCCTCCTAAAATTAAAGCGATGCCGATATTAAAACCGGCTTCACTTATCGTCCAGCCATGTATCCTCATAAAATAAACAGACACCCAGGAATTAATCCCCACTAATGCCAAATTACTGCACCCAACCGCAAGGTGATGAGGAATATAAAAATCTAAATTCCTTTTAAAAAAACTTTTCACTTCAGCAATTGGAATAGAAGTATCACCATATAGCTTCTTTTTTTCAGCAATAATTATTCTATCCGGCTCTCTTATTAGTGATGTAAGCAAAGCAATAAATAAACCCGGGAGACCCACTAAAACAAAAACCCACTGCCAACCTGCCAGAGAATTAATACCAAACAATGTTATATTTCCTTCACTTTCCCCTGTTACAAATGAAATAATTACGCCTCCAATTATTAACGCGAGACCTGCTCCAACTGCGGTACCCATGTTAAAAATACCCATCGCGAGTCCCAGTTTTCTTGGAGGAAAACTGTCAGCCAACATTGAATACGCAGCCGGCGCTAGTGAAGCTTCTCCAACTCCGACTCCAATTCTTGCAAGAAAAAGTTGAGCATAGTTTTGAGCTAACCCACACAAAGCGGTCATAAAACTCCATAGAGTTATGCCCACTGTGACTATTTTTTTTCTCGACCAAATATCTACTAATCTCCCTATGGGTAACGCTACTAAGCAATAAAATATCGCAAAAGATAATCCAAGCAAGAGACTCACTTGAGTATCCGAGATCTGAAAATCTGCTTTAATAGGTTCCACAAGCAAACCAATTATCATCCTATCTACAAAAGATGATATATACGCCAGAAAGAGAATCGCCAAAGTTGTCCAAGCAACAGCAGGTGCTGGAAAATCTATTTCTTTATTTTCTTCCATTATAAATCCTGTCAAACCTTTCATTACTAAAAGTTTAAGAAGCGCTAATGTACTATATCACTTCTGGTATACCCTACCTATGGCCTGACTATACCCGTGGTTTTATCATTATATCTCACCTAAATATTGACCTATGACAAAACAATATTTAATAAAAATTTATCTCATTTATGTATAGATAATAATCAGAGAGAATTAAACAAAACTACTTATGAAACTGGAGATTTACATCTCCTCGCATTAGTTTGCAAAGACATGGGGCCCATCATAGATTCTTACAACTATATCCTCCACATGAAATTAACTAAGCCTTAGGCCTTGAGCATACGATCGGTGTTTTTTCTTCGATATAAGGAATCGTAGTTAACTGGCATTTTTCCGGTTCAGTGATTTCACAATTAATGGAGACTCAAGAATTTCTTAAGAAATATCGTAGGAGACTTGATTGCAGTCGTTCTATTTCTTCGGCCTAAATTGGCTGATGTTAGAGTTTTGCGCCGCATTGCAGCCCAACCTTCCAAATATTGAATTACCTGTGAATGCACAAAGTATCAAAATCAACCGAAAGTCAGTTACTGGCGTCGCTCAAGGGATCTAACTAAACCTGTTAAAGTTTTGTTAACCGGTGCTGTCTTACCGACTTTTTCTGCTTCTATAGGTACTGCACCACTAATGAAAAGTATTTCGCTAGGGCGTCCTGCTTCAATATCCAATAGCACTGAAGGTTTAGCGTTTGGCATACGCTCTCCAAAATCCCGTATTTCTTTGACCGGGTCATCAAAACTCAGCGAAATATTGTGAGCGCGAGCAACATCCCATGCCTCAATTGCTGCAGCACGGCTAATATTACCGATATAGTCATCACGAAGAACCTCTCCAAGAGTCATTCCTGTTAATGCACAGAGAGAACTGTAGGCTACATTACAAATAAGTTTTTCCCATTGCACCGCTCGAATATCTTTTTCTGCATACGCCTCAAAACCGGCTTGTCGCCAAATCTTAGTTACGTCGTTTAGCAATTGATCTTGAGTATCGTCGCCCGCGATGGATTGAAGCCTGCCGATTCGAATAGATTTCATGTCGCTATGATGAATTAAGCCTGGTTCTAAAACAGAAGCACCAAAACCTTGCGCAACACCAACAAAGAAATTGTGATGGTTAATTACTCCAGCAAGACCCTCGGCCCCGCCCAAGCCATTCTGTATCGTTACGATTATGGACCCAGAATCGATAAGAGTGCGGATAGCTGAGACCGCCGATGTGAGATACATAGCCTTAACTGCCACTATGACTACTTCAGCTTTTTTTTGAGGTGCCTCCGTGAAAGCTTCAAGTCTGATTGTGCGATCGCCGCTGGCACCTCTGATCTTTAAACCATTCTGATTTATAGCCTTGACGTGAGCAACATTATTATCGACAACGAAAACATCATGCCCACTGTCTAAGAATAATGCTGCATAGATAGAACCCATTGCTCCACAACCAACTACTGCTATTTTCACTTTATCTTACCTAATACTTAATTGACTAGTTCACACAATAACGGGTATAGATCTTGTTTCTGTTCCAAACCAAAACCTGGGGCATCTGATGGAGTTATTCTTCCATTTTCCAAACTACATTGAGCTGAATAACCACCAATCGGTTGAAAAACTTGAGGGTAAGCCTCGCATCCGCCCAAACCTAAGCCCAATGCTATATGGAGGTTAATCAAGTGACCCCCATGGGGATAGCATTGCTTGCGCTGGTGTCCGAACTCTTCGAGGGTCTGTAATATGCTGTGGTATTCCGTGATTCCATATGCCAATCCCGGGTCCATTTGAAAAATATCTTTGCCCGCTCGCATACCACCAAAACGCATTAGATTTCTGGCATCCACCAAACTAAAAAGATTCTCTCCAGTGGCTACATTTCCACTATAACTTTCTATGAGATTCCGATTGAGATCAAAATCTAGAGGATCTCCTGGCTCCTCAAACCAACGTAGTTTAAAGGGTTCAATAGCAGTGGCCATATCTAGAGCTTGCAGCTGATCAAAACACCCATTAGCATCAACTGCGACTTTACTGCCACAACCGGCAATGGTGACAGCCTCCTCTATTCTTGATATGTCTTCAATTATTTCACCACCGCCAATCTTGATCTTGAAAGAGTGATAACCGATATCTTGATAGTTAAGCAATTCATCACCCAATCGCTTAATCGAGTCTTTGGGATAGTAGTAACCTCCTGCGGCGTAGACAGGAATCGACTCAACCGACTCCGCTACTCCAAAATATCTCCTAAGAGTTTTATAAGCTGGCTCTTCGAGCAATTTTGCATTCAAATCCCAGGCCGCCAACTCCAATGCTGCTGCGGCTCCGGCTCGATCGCCGTGACCACCAGGCTTTTCGTCCTTCATAGCAATCTTAGCAATAAGTCCCGCGTCAAAACCGGACCCATCGCTGCTTAATAAATATTCCGGGGCAACCTCTGATAAACGTGGCAGCATACGCTCCCGCAAAATCCCACCCTGGGCAAATCGTCCAATTGAATTAAAACCAAACCCTACGATCGGCTTGCCCTCACTAAACTGATCGCTAATTAGAGCTACCAAAGAGACTGTATGCTTATTAAAGTTAATAATGGCATTAGAAATTGCACCATTAAGATCAATCGTAACTTCACGTATATCGACTATTCGCATGGTCAGCTCGAGGTAAACCGACGGAGTATTTGATACCCAGAAGCATTTGGCTTATAGGCCATTAGCTTTGGTAAATCTGGGTGTAAGCGAGCCTTTTCAGCAGCAGCTGTAAAATCTTCCTCACTCACCCATTCTGCGTAATGAACAAGGCTATTGCCATCGAGGCTTGCATGTAATCGACTGACGATAAATCCAAACTGACGACTAAGGAAGCTCTCAACATAATCACCAACTTCCTGAATAGCTTGGGTCTGACTTTCCTTGCTAGTGCTAAAACTCACGATAACAATATGTCGTTCTCTATCTTTCATTATATCTTTAGTCTCAGTAGATTAATTTAATTAACCAATCAATATATGACCTATTCATGAAGGTCATATACTATCTATCCAATCAGTAATTATATCAGCCACTTTGCTCCGAGCCGTATCGGGTACTTGCAGATAATGATC